>JAGOGT010000124.1 GCA_017996595.1 Candidatus Cloacimonadota bacterium | reverse complement strand
CATAATTGAACATGCGGTTGGTGAGTTCCACCTCTTGCTCATAGCCCCACCAGGCATCACGCAGGCCATCGCCATTCACGTCCATGCCGATCTGTCCAACTTCACTGGCGATCAGCTCAAAGCGGTACTTCTTCTTATCCAGCAGGTCGCGGAAGAGATTGATGTTCTTTTCGCTGTAGGCGATCTGGAGATTATTCAAGAGTTCGCGGGGGGTACGATTGCTCACCACGGGATCGGAAGCATCCGAAAGCTCCGGGAAAAAGGGATTCTTACAGCTACCGATCAGCAGGGACAACAGCAGGAGAAACAGCAGCTTATGAAGATGAGTTTTCATATTTCAGCCTCCCCCAGGTGCTATTGCCGTCGCTGCGGTAATCGTACCATTTATGAATATACCAGAAGCCGCCGGTTTTGCGTAGCTGCAGCTCCAGATTGCCCGAAGCCAGGATTTGCTTATTGAAGCTCGGCTCTTTGGTGCGCAGGATTCCCGTTAGCAAATAGGCGCGGTAAATCTTCACTTCGCTGGCGCCAATCTGGTCGCTGCCGGAGATATCGCTCAGTTCCACCTGAATCTGCTCGTAACGATTATGCAGCAATTGGATCATATCCTGTTCCAGAGTACGTGTCCAGGTAGAGGGCATGCTGAAATCGCTGATATCCTGAGGGGCAAAGTGGAAGCTGAAATCGGCGCTGAACAGCCCGGAATACTTAATGGCATTGCGGTAATCCTCATACACATATTCCAGATTCGTCAGGGTGGAATCCCACTGGGTGGCAAAATCTATCCATGGCGGTGCCGCACCGGGTGGGTCAGAATCACGAACCTTGAAAAGTTCGCACCCGGAGAGTAAAAGCAAGGCCATCAGGATGCAAGCGAAATATCTCATATTGCCATATAAGTTGATGGGGCTGATGATGTCAATGAAAAAAATGGGGGCGATCCCAAGAGCGATGGAGAACTTGCAGAAGAATCCGGGGCAAAAAAAAGTGGCTCCGGAAGAGGGATTCGAACCCCCGACCTAGTGGTTAACAGCCACCCGCTCTACCGCTGAGCTATTCCGGAACACTTTGTGAGAGCAAAATCCCGAGAGGGGCCAAAACTGTCAACCATATTTTTTGGTCTTTGGGGATAAAAAAGAACGGGTGCCGCTTTCAGCACCCGTTCGATATGTATTTAGTTGATGTTACTTGGCAGGAAGGGAAGCGGGATTTACCTTGCCATAAGTATTATTCGGCTTCACGCTCCATCCCTTTACAGGACTGTAATGCAGCGTGGTTACATTCCAGATATCGCCGGAATCGGAGAGATAGCCGTAGTAGTTTACAGGGGCCTCATCGCCTTCCTGAATCACCACAAAGCAATCGCTGCCGATGGCATTTTCGCTGTCATGATCGCTGTAATAATGCACCTGCACCAGGTAATCACCGGGAATCACGGCAGCTGTGGTGATATTTTCCGGGCCGTAGCCATTGGTATCATCCACATCCAAAGCCAGGCCGCTGGCAGTGTAAGGATGTGCGTAGTAACACCTTTCGCCATTGGGATCGGTGATCCAGAAATCTACATCCGTTCCCCCGGTATTCCAGGTAAGGGTAGCAAGTAAAGCCATGAGCGGCACTTGCGCGCTGAAGGTCATGGTGTCTTCGGCAGCCAGAGCACCTGAAACCGCCACTACCCGCACCGTGTGCTGAACTTCCTGAGCCGAGCCGGTAAGCACAATTTGCTGCGTGAAATTACCACTATTCAGGTTCAGATCAAAGGCATGCTCGATGTCGTTATCCAGAATCAGCACTGCCGTATGTAGCTGCGGATTGGCAATCCGTCCCGTAATATTCAGAATGCGATTGGTAACCACATCCGTGATGTCATCGATCTGCACATAGAAATCGATCGGCAGTTCCACGGCATCGCTGATGATCACCGCATCGCCATTCTGGTTTTCGGTGGTAAACAGATATTGCAGATGCAGCTGTTCGAGGCTCAGCTCTTCATGCACCACGATGGGCACATTCACGGCCAGGGTTTGCCCCACCCCAATACTCACCGAAGCAGGGCTGAAGGAAGAGGAAAATCCCGGGCCTGCCATAACGGCATGCTGTCCCGAAATGGGAGTAGTGCCGGTATTGGAAACATAGAGGGTAACCGTTGCCGTTTCGCCAGGATTCAGCTTATCATCAGTAAAGTTTTCGGAACTAATCTCCCAATCGTCGATCACCAGGCTTCCTCCCAGGGCAGCCACAGAGATGCTGCGGGTTTTGCTGTTGCCGGCATCATCCGATACTACCACGGTGATCGTATATTCCTTTTCCTCGGTAGGAGTAAAGGTAAGATTCGTGGCATTAGCTTGCAGGGCAGTATAGGTTCCTCCGGATACAGTCCAATTAAAGGACAGGGCTTTGCCGATGGTGCTAACGCAGCTTACATGGGCATGTACCGGCTGATCTTTGGTGATACTGCCTTCTTCCACGGACAGGCTTTCGATGATGATGGGATTTTCGGATAGCTTCAAGAGCTGGGTTGCCACATTATTGATTTGGCCTTGCACGATCTGCAGATTCTCATAAACTCCGCGGATGAAACCATCGGCCAGCACGATGATGCTATATGAACCTTCCGGAAGCGGCTGCTCAAGAGTTTGCGGCGCATTGGGGATAATCGTGATGCGCGGATCGCCACTGGGCATATTATTCTTGGAAATCACGATCGTACGCCCTGTAGCAATGGGCGGGTTACCGCTGGAGCCGCTATTAACGTTCACATTCAGGGTGCCGGCATCATCCTCATCCTGTCCCTCTTCCATGTGCTGAATCAGAACCTCATTCACCACTTCATTGCCAAGTGCGTCTGCAACGCCTTTCACGCCGGTTTCGGCAATTTCGCCGGAGGCTTTGGCAGTGGCTACATTTTCATCATGATCCCACACAATCACTCCTGCGCGAGCCTGCATCTTCATGGGATCCTCATCGCTAAGATTCAGATAGGCATTGGCCTTTTCCAGATTGGTGGTTCCGGGAAGATCATCGTAAGGAATGAGGTGGGCAGTATCTTCCGCCGAATTGGCATTCCAATTCAGGATTTCCTGTTTGATTTTGGCATCTCTGGCATTATTCCGGTCCTGAATCGTCTTTGCCCATCCGGATAGGAGTGGTATCCCGGAATTCGGATCATGCACCACCTGGCTGATACTTTGCTGACCGCTCAGCACTCTCCATCCCGAACGAATCTGCTGGCCAGTGGATATCACTGCATTGGCAGCCGTATTATAGATACCTTTGGCCACACTTCCCAGCAAGCCTTTGTCTTCGCCATATTCCACGATGGCGTTTTCGGCAGTTGCCAAAACCTGGAAATCGGCCGCCACGGCATCGCATTCACTGGCATAGCCTTCCACCAGGGCAGTAATATCGTCAAAGGCATCACGGCCCTTGGTGCTTCCTTCCATGGCCGCGATGGCAGCCTGAATCTCATCCAGAGATGCTTCACGGCTTGCCAGGGTGCCTGCCAGATCGGTTTGATACTGCCAGTAGTTATTCAGCGCTGCCGCGATCGCAGCTTCATTCGGATCATTATCCTTATCGTCGCAGGCGGTGAACATCAGCATCAGCATCACGATGGTGATGATAAAGAGAAATCTTAGCTTCATTTACAATCTCCAATATCTTTTTTTGGTTATTCTTGCATTGTTGCATCCGGAATGTCCGAACCTCACGGCATGGCATTCGCAGCTCCTCATTTCGGTGGTTTCAGGCCTCTTTTGGCTTCTTCCAGATAGCTTTTCAGTTTCCCTGCGCCATCGGGACCCAAACGATAGCACAGCGCATAGAACTTAAAAGCGCTTTCATCATTATAAAAATAGCAAATCTCATCCACCACACGGGTGATGATCCAATGAGCATGATCGGAATACATTACCTTGTCCTGATACCGCACTTGATTCAAAATCCCCAGATAATAATCCGTAGCTCTAAGCAGCGAAGTGGCATAAGTAGCTTTGGATAAGGCCACATAGTCGTTATATTCAAAGTCGTCCATGGTGTTCACATAGTCGCCCTGACCATTGATAAACATCGCCTGCTGCAGCATCCAGCTATCTTTCATGCTTTGCGAATTGATCAGCTC
Organism: Candidatus Cloacimonadota bacterium; assembly: GCA_017996595.1. Lineage (GTDB taxonomy): Bacteria > Cloacimonadota > Cloacimonadia > Cloacimonadales > Cloacimonadaceae > Cloacimonas. Next base: position 547 of record JAGOGT010000124.1, on the reverse strand, counting down.
CAGGCAGATCTTCAGCACTTTGCGGCGATCCTCTTCACGCTCCGGATCGGTGAGCAAGCGCTTGATAGCAAGGGCATTGGGGATATCGATATAGCTGTCATCACTGCGGGAAAAATCCAAATCCCAGTAATCGGGATACCAATGGCTAACCACCCCCGGACGCAGCAGCACGAAGATGTTTTTCTTCAGGAAACGGGTGATGTCTTCAACTTCATAGCGCAGCGTAGCGCTTTCGCCGGAATATGCACCGGCTTTGGAAAATATCTCCTGCCAGTCGTAAAGTTTCGTGATGCCCAGCTCACCATAGGGCACTTCCTCATCCCACATGCTGTGCTCGCCCAAAGGATAGCCTAATTCCTGCCAGGGAAATTGCGGCACCACCAGCTCAAAGGCTTTCACAGCGCTGCTCTGCACTCCCATCAAGATGATGGCACCGCAAGAAATAAGCAAGCTTCGGAACCGCCGGTGAATCAGCATTAATACCTCATACACTTATGATGACGCACAGGATAGATGCTTTATACTATTGTCAAGAACTTTGTGTAGC
>JAGOGT010000122.1:1453-4678 GCA_017996595.1 Candidatus Cloacimonadota bacterium | reverse complement strand
ATCGAAGCCCGTTCCAAGATGGGCGGAACCATCAACCTGCCTCCGGAAGCTTTAACCGATCCCCAGGCCTTCGAAGCTTTTCAGGCCAATCAAGCCGGACTCAGCAGCGCTTTACAGCGGTTGATGGTGGTGGTGGAGCAATATCCGGAGCTGAAAGCCAATCAGAACTTCCTGCAGTTCCAAAGCCAGCTGGAAGGCATCGAAAACCGCATCAGGACCGAAAGAATGCGCTATAATGACGCCGCCAAGCTTTTCAATCAGCTGATCGTAACTTTCCCGAATAATCTCATCGCCGGATTCATCAATGTGAAGCCCTTCCAGTTCTTTAAAGCTGATGCCGCGGCGCAAACCGCTCCCAAAGTAGAATTTAACTAAGCCATAAATTTCGCTCGGAGTGCCGCAACTGAGGCACAAGGGCGAAGCTCACCTCGGAACAGGGCTGGTTCAGGCTTTGATGCTGCTGATTTTAGCAGTCAAAAGCCGGAACCAGCCCTGGCTTGATTAGGGGCACTAAGTGAGAGAAGGATATTATCCGGCTAGATTGCAATAAAAGTACTAATTTCGGTATCTCGGATTGCTGCGCAGTTCCAGGAATCTGTCTCAGAAATCCACATTCATTACCAAAACACCTTCCCGGAGCATGCTCATAAGGACTGGCTCGATCTGGGCTTAGGCACCAAAATAAAATTATAATAGGGTATTTTTACCCATAAGCGCAAGCTAACTGATTATCATAAAGACAAAAGCGCCTATGAATTGCCAGATAGAATTAGGACGCTTTTAAAAATAAGTGTGGACAAAAACTAGCCTCTTGAATTAATTGGATTCTATTACAGATTCAAGTTTTTAGAAGGTTAGGATGATCGTCGATTTCAATTTCGGTAAACTGATTACGGACTTTATTACTCCCGAAAGAGTGAGCTTACTTATAAGGGTTGGCTTCATTCTGTTGATTGGAATCCCTTTAGTCCGTTTCATCCGTGCCATCGCCAAAAAGCTCTTAAAAGATCGTTTATCTCCACAAAGTGAGCAACTGGTGGTGCGCTCTATTTATTACATATCGGTAGTTATCCTGCTGATGAGCGTGCTAAATGAATTCGGCTTCAAGCTTTCTGCTTTGCTTGGGGCTGCAGGAGTATTCGGTATTGCCATCGGTTTTGCCTCCCAAACCAGCGTATCCAATATCATCAGCGGGATCTTTCTGATCTCGGAAAAGCCCTTCGTGGTAGGTGATCTGGTACAAATTGGCACAACCACGGGCTTTGTGGAATCCATAGATTTGCTTTCCATCAAGCTAAAAACTCCTGACAATCGCTTTGTGCGCGTTCCCAATGAAACCATGATCAAAACAGAAGTGATCAATATCACGCGCTTCCCGATCCGCAGAGCTAATATGACGGTTTCCGTTAGCTATAATGAAGATCTGCAACGGGTGATAAACACCCTAAAGAACCTTGCCGATGAAGAACCCCTTGCCCTGAAAGAACCTGAGCCCCTGATCCAGGTAGATAGATTTGGAGACAGCGGGATCGATATCAATTATGGAGTTTGGGCAAATCGTGACGATGTTTTAAATTTACGATCCGCACTGATGGTGAAAATAAAAGAAAGATTTGACAGGGATAAGATCGAAATCCCCTACCCGCATCTCACTCTGATCGGGACTGGGAATCAAGACTAGGAGAAACACAGAAAAAGGAAGTGAAAACATGAGTACAAACCCCTTAATCAAAGCGATCATCTTCGATTTGGACGGTACTTTAATCGACAGCATCGAAGATATCGCCATTGCCATGAATACCGCTCTGGCAGAATTGGGTTACCCGGAACACCCGATGGAAGCTTACAAGGGATTTGTGGGGGATGGCCTCACCGAATTGGCAAAGAGAGCGCTGCCGGAAAAGAAACAAACTCCCAAAGAGATAGAAGCTTTGGCACGTAAATACTGGGATTACTATGACGTTAACTGGTATCTGCACACCAATATCTATCCCGGAGTGCTGTATCTGATCCAGCTGGCAGTCGCCAGAAAGATCAAGCTGGCAATCCTCTCCAACAAGGCCCATTATTTCACCAAGAAGATGATCCGTCACTTCTTCCGGGGAGCTATGATCCGCCACACCAAGAATCCTTTTGGCATCTACAGCGGAGAAGAAGTTGGCAAAGCCCCCAAGCCCGATCCTGCTATGGCTCTGGACCTGGCAGCGCGCCTGAAAGTGAAGCCCGAGAATGTAGCCTTTATCGGTGATTCCGAAGTGGATATCCAGACTGCCAGGAATGCCGGAATGATCGCCGTAGGTGCCGCTTGGGGTTACCGTAACCGGAAGGCACTGAAGGATGCCGGTGCAGACATGATCTTTGATAATCCCACTGAACTTACCACCTTCCTGGATGCCCAACCTCTTTGCCTATGAGGAGTTTCCGAAAAGAACTAAGTATCCACACCGAGAAACGCAGAGCCTATCTAAATATCACTCCGCAAGTGCGGGAAGCTATTCGTGCCAGCGGAATTAAAGAGGGATTATGCCTGGTAAATGCCATGCATATCACCGCTTCGGTATTTATAAATGACGATGAACAGGGCCTGCACCAGGATCTGGAAACATGGCTGGAAGGCCTTGCACCCGAGAAACCCCATACCCGATATCACCATAATGGCTATGAAGATAATGCCGATGCTCATTTAAAAAGACAGGTTATGGGCAGAGAAGTGGTGGTCGCCATCACTAATGGGGATTTGGATTTTGGCCCTTGGGAACAGATTTTCTATGGTGAATATGACGGCATGAGAACCAAGCGTGTGTTGATTAAAATTATCGGGGATTGAGATAGGAATGCCAAGGTGCCAAAGTTCCAAGGTACGGAAGTGCACTGCGGCATTTACCATTAATCAAAAAGGGCGAGTATCAGCTCGCCCTTTTGTATTAACCTATTAACTCGTTAACCTACTTCATCAGCATCATTTTGCGGATTTCGGTTTTGCTGCCACTTTCCAAACGGGAGAAATAGATTCCGCTGGAAACGGCATTACCGCCGGCATCGGTGCCATCCCAAACCACGGAATTATCGCCTTGGGAAGCAGTGCCATCATGCAGCACTTTCACCAATTGACCTTTTACGTTGTAAATAGCAAGCCTTACTGGTGCAGCCTTGGGCATCTGGAAACTAATAGTGGTTTCCGGATTGAAGGGATTGGGATAGTTCTGGCTTAGCAACGGGGTTGCC
>JAGOGT010000122.1:0-1353 GCA_017996595.1 Candidatus Cloacimonadota bacterium | reverse complement strand
TTTCACCAATTGACCTTTTACGTTGTAAATAGCAAGCCTTACTGGTGCAGCCTTGGGCATCTGGAAACTAATAGTGGTTTCCGGATTGAAGGGATTGGGATAGTTCTGGCTTAGCAACGGGGTTGCCGCAGGAACCGTGGGATCTTCATTTGCACCTGTCGGGAAGACTATCTCCAGTTCCATAAACATCACCTGTCCCCCATCCGCATTGGCATGCACGGGCGGGGTTACTACGTTTGAGCCCCAAGTATAGTCATCATAGAACATCAGTCCCAATTTCCCCACCCTGCGACCTTGGGAGTCGGGCATTCTGATCATCTGATCCGCGGGATAAACCCACATGGGTTTCAGTCCGGCCAGTTGAGGGGTATCCACATTGTTCAGCACGATCGGATCGCTCCAGTTATTGCCATTATCTGAAGATACCAGGATGTAGATCTCTGGGCTGTTGGCATAAGCGCTGTAATCCGGATCGGCATATTCGTTTATCTGCTTGGCTCTCCAGGAATTCTGCCATACCACCGCCATCATACCGCTGTCATTGGCATTGGTAACTCTCTGGTTTCCATAGTGGAACATCATCTGATCATCATGCACGGAGGTATCCCAATAGCAGAAATTGAATTCGGTTTCTATGATCGGATAATAGCCATCGGTGGCATTTCCACCCCATTCATCCACTACGCCCCAAGGAGCTTCCAAGTCCCATGGTTGATAATAGAGATCCACGGTATTCGTGCTATCCTTCACCGGGTAGATTTCTTCAATGGTAATCCGGCTTCCTGCAGGTGCGGCAGGATCATAGATCATCTGCTTCATGTTGTGGATATTGGGATAATAGGTGCCTTCCGTAGTATTGAGGAAATAGTACATGGGAAGATGGATTCTGCCCATGGTATCCCTGCCGGCATTCAAATGGCCGGAATGAGTGTTTCCCCAATATAGAGAAGTATCGGGATAGGGATTGCCGCTATCATCCGTGAAATATCCTGCAGTTCCGGTAGGAGCAGCTTCAGGATTCCAGGAAGGCAGGCGACCCATGGATTGCTGCAAAGTCCAGTCTCCCACACCGTAATCACAGGAAAAAACATCCAAATCATCTTCCAGAACCACATTGCTATCCAGATCGTAAGTATCATGATAACCGATATAATAGAGCTTGCCGCTGTCATCAGCGGTGATTACAAAGTTCGGACGTCTGCTGATCGTGGCGTCGTGATTCCATCCATCCAGAATCGGAATGGTATTGGAACTCCAATTCAAGGTAACGCCATTCTCGATATCGGAGGCATCAAAATCCGCATACTTCAGATACATATTTTCGGAAGGGATCGAAATATGGCTGATGTAATT
>JAGOGT010000123.1 GCA_017996595.1 Candidatus Cloacimonadota bacterium | reverse complement strand
TGCTTTTTCCACCAGGGAAAAAGATGTGGTAGAACGCATATTAAAAGAAATGCAGGATATCGGAATGGACGAAGCCTTCATCGATCCCCTGGGAAACGTAATTGGCCGCATCGGTCATGGCGACAGGGTGATGGCCTTTGATGCACATATCGATACCGTCTATCCCGGTGACCTCAGCCTCTGGGATTTTGATCCCTTCGCTGCCCATATCAAGGACGGCAAGGTTTGGGGACGCGGTTCGGTGGATCAGGAAGGTGGCATGGCCAGTATGATGACCGCTGCCCGCATTATCAAAGACCTGAAGCTGGGAGATAAACTAAGCATCTATTTCACTGGCACCGTGATGGAAGAAGATTGCGATGGACTTTGCTGGCAATATATCATCAATGAGGACAAGATCAGGCCGGAACTGGTGGTGATCACCGAACCCACCAATCTGAATATCTATCGTGGTCATCGCGGACGCATGGAAATGCAGGTGCACGTGAAAGGCTTGTCCTGCCACGGCAGTGCACCCGAACGTGGCGATAACGCCATTTATAAGATCAGCCGCATCGCTCTGGAAATCGAAAAGCTGCATGAACGCCTGCGTAACGATGAGTTTTTAGGCAAGGGCAGCATCTGCGTTACCGAAGTGTATTTCACGGGTCCCAGCCAATGCGCCGTTCCGGATAGCGCTCGCATCCATCTGGATAGAAGGCTTACCTGGGGTGAAACTAAGGACAGCGCTGTAGCCGAAGTGAAAGAAGCCTGCCGCTTAGCTGGACATCCCGAAGCGGAGATCGAAGTTTTGGTGTATAACGAAGCTGCCTTCACGGGCTTGATATATCCCACCGAGAAGTATTATCCCACCTGGGTTACGCCTTTGGAATCGCCCTATGTGCAAAGCGCTGCCAAGGCCTATGAAGCCACCCTGGGACATGAACCCAAGATTGATAAATGGACTTTTTCCACCAATGGCGTGGCGATTGCGGGGATGCACGGCATCCCCTGCATCGGCTTGGGGCCTGGAAATGAAATCTATGCCCATGCTCCCAATGAAGCCTGCCCCGTGGAGCATCTAACCCAGGCCGCAGCCTTCTATGCAGCGCTGGTGTATGAATTGGGACTGGATTAGGTGTCAGGTTACAGCAGTGTATGAGGTGAAATGGTGAAACTTAAATCATTGTTAACCGTAGGGGCGACCGGCGGGTCGCCCGATACAACAGAGCTTTGGAAAGCACCGCTACCCCTCAACTTTACGGCGCTTCGGAGAGCGCCGCTACCTCTCGACTTTAACTTAGGATAAGATATGAGTTGCTACTTTACTAATTACCGCTGCATAGAATGCGGCAGAGAATATGCCAAAGACAAGCTGCAGTATCTCTGTGATGACTGCAGCAGAGAATATAAGCCCGGAATGCCACTACTCGGGGTTCTGGAGGCGGTGTTTGACTACCAGAAAATAGCAAAGAGATGGAAACAAAAGCCTGATCCGTTGCTGTTTTCCGCAGTTGATCCCAAGTATTATCCTCCCCTGCCCGTGGGGAATACGCCTTTTTTCAGGGCAAAGCGCCTGGAACAGCCAGGCTATAAGCTGTGGCTGAAATTCGATGGGCTTAATCCCAGCGGTAGTTACAAGGATCGTGCTTCGCAGATCGTGGTGGCCGATGCGGCTCAGAAAGGCATCGATGAAATAGTAGCTGCCAGCACCGGTAATGCTGCTTCCTCACTGGCTTGCCTTGCTGCTTCCGTGGGGAAAAAAGCCGTGATCTTTGCTCCGCAAAGTGCTCCTCCCGCCAAGCTGATCCAGATTCAGGCGCATGGCGCTATCCTGCACAAGGTGAAAGGCAGCTATGACGACGCCTTCAAAGCCGCTCTGGAATACACCCACAGCCATGAATGCATGTGCCGCAATACTGGCTATCATCCCCTTACCATCGATGGAAAAAAGAGCGCAGGACTGGAGATCTATATCGAAAACGGCTTTAGGGTGCCCGATTGGATCGTAATCCCCGTAGGCGATGGCGTGATCCTCACCGGGATCTACAAGGCTTTTCTGGATTTGCAACGTGCCGGAATCATCGACGTCCTGCCCAAACTCCTCTGCGTGCAGGCTGAAAGCAGCGATGCCATCACCAGCTATTGGGAAAGCGGGGTGTATCATGATGCCATCAAACCAGGCACCATGGCCGATTCCATCAGCGTTACCACCCCTGCCCTGGCGCATTGGTCTGTTTTGGCTTTGGTGGAAACAGATGGCAAGGCGATCAGGGTAAGCGAAAACGAAATACAGACAGCACAATTAGATTTAGCCAGGAAAGCCGGGGTATTTGCCGAGCCCTCTTCCTCCGCAACTCTGGCAGGATGGAACCAAGCCGTAAACAAAGGCTGGATAAAGCCCAAAGAGCAAAGCGTGCTGCTCATCACGGGACACGGACTAAAAGACCCACAGGCGGTGAAACTATGATCCCAGGAATATATGACTTCCATGTGCACATCGGCGAATGCATTGCCGGACACGAGCTGGCCGATGATTGGCATAGTTTTCAGCGCCTCTGCGAACATGCGGGACTGGAAGGCATTGGAGTATTTGTAACAGAAGCTGAGGACGAAAGCCTTGCCGCTAAACTGCAAAGAATGCGCGAACAAGCCAAAGCCTTCTCCGGCAAAGTATTCTGGCATCTTACGCCCAAGTCTCTGGAAGCAGAAAAGATCATCAGCCTGCTGTCCCCGGATACCGACCTCAAGCTCTATACCACCTACCGTGAAGCAGGCCTCTATCAAAGCTACGTAGCCATCGAGCGCCTGATGAAAGACCTGCAAAGCCACAAACCCCGCCTGCTGGTGCACTGTGAAGATGATGGCATAATCTGTGAATACGGCGATCGCTATCCCTTTCTTAAACCAGCGGATCATTGCCAGCGCCGTCCCGAAAAAGCGGAAATTACAGCCGTGGAAAAGCTTTTAGACCTGGCACTGAAGCATCGCTATCCCCTGCATATCGTCCATGTTTCCACTCCCCAGGCGGCCTTACTGATCAAGCAGGCCAAGCAGGAAGCGGATTATATAACCTGCGAAACCGCTCCGCATTACTTGCTACTAAATGAAGACAGCCTGCAGGACGCACAGGGGCATCAGTGGCTATGTGCACCTCCCTTGCGTAGCGAAAGCAGCCGTGGCCTGATGGTGGAGCTATTGCAGGATGGCATCTTTGATCTCATCGCTTCTGATCACTGCGCCTTTAGCACTTTGGACAAGGACAAAGGCATCTTGCATCCTTCCCAGACCCCGATGGGCATTGCCGGAACGGGTGCACTCTTCACGCTTCTGGCAGAGCATCTGGTAGCCAAAAACAAGATCAGCATAATGCAGCTTATCGAACTTATCGGCACCAGTCCTGCAGCCATGATGAGTATGGAAACAAATGACGATAAATACCACTACGAACGCTTGGGAGCGCCCAATCCGGTGCTTCCCAGCCTTAGCGATACTCCTAATCCCTATCGTGACTTCTGGAGCCACTACGAACTGCGGAGAACAACATGAACGACATCCCCAAAGCCTTCCGCAACGACGCCTATGCCAAGGTTACCGGCAAAGCAAAGTACACCGATGATTACACTTTGCCGCAAATGCTGCATGCCGTTCCCCTGCATGCTCCGGTGGCCAGTGCCTGGCTGAAAGCAATCGATTACTCCGCAGCCCTGAAGCTGAAGGGTGTGGTGGCGGTCTATACTGCCCTGGATATTCCGGGGAGCATCAAGTTTGGCCAAATCATCAAGGATTATCCAACTCTGGTGCATGAACGCATCCGAACTACCGGTGACGTTCTGGCTTTGGTGGTAGCGGAAAGCAGAGAAATAGCCCTTAGTGCCCTGCCCCTCATCAAGGTGGATTATGAAGCTACAGAAGGCATCTTTGATCCGGAAACAGCCCTTTTGCCTCAAACGCCTTTGCTGCACCCCGAACATGGCAGCAATGTGTGCAATTACCATTGTGTGCGTACCGGCGATATAGCCAAAGGCGAACAAGAGGCCGACCTCATCATCGAGCAGGAATTTCATACTTCCCGCGTGGAGCATGCCTATCTGGAGCCAGAATCAGCATTGTGTCTCCTGCGTCCCGATGGCGTAATGGAAGTGCTGGGCAGCATGCAGCATCCCTTCAGCACCCGCAGGTTTGTGGCTTCCGCCCTTGGTTTCCAGCTTAAGGACGTGGAAGTGAAAACTGTCCCCATGGGCGGCGGCTTTGGCGGCAAAGATGATACTGCTGCCTTGGTTTGTGCCCGGGCCGCACTTTGTGCCCTGTTAACAGGACGTCCCGTAAAGCTCACCTACACCCGGGAAATGAGCATGCGCGAAAGCTACAAACGCCATCCCTATAAACTCCAATACCGCATGGGCTTATCTAAAAGCGGCAAGATCGTTTCTGTGAAAGTACGCATGGTAGCCGATGGAGGAGCATATTGCAGCGTAACTCCCTGGGTTACATGGCGCAGCACTGTGCAATGCTGTGGCTGCTATGAAGTGCCCCATGTGCACTGCGACGTATATGGCGTATATACCAATAACGTATTCAGTGGCGCTTTCAGGGGTTTCGGCTCTCCCCAGGTAAATTTCAGCATCGAGCAGCTGGTAGAAATCGCAGCGGAAAAGCTGAAGATGGATGAAAGCGAGTTTCGCAGGATAAACATGGT
>JAGOGT010000121.1 GCA_017996595.1 Candidatus Cloacimonadota bacterium | reverse complement strand
CCTATATCCGCAGCCTCAGTCAGTGGCTGGCAAGGCAACTGGGAACCGTTGGCCACACCACTTCCCTGCGCCGGACAAGCATCGGCACCATCTCCATCGACGCAGCTGTAGCCCTCGCCACGCTTAGTCCCGAAAACTGGCAAAGCTATCTTAAAACCCCGCAGCTCATTCTGGATGGCTACCCGCATTACTTCACCGATGAAACCCAGGAACTGCTGATCAAAAATGGTAATCCCATCTTTCCCGAGCCGCCCTTGCCCCTTTATGACAAACCTGTAGCCCTATATTCAGCTAACGGCGAATTACTGGCCCTGGCACAGCAAATAGAAAACAGCCTCAAGCCCTACCTGGTGATCCCATGAACTTCAATCCCCGCAGCGTTTTAACCATCGGTAATTTCGACGGCATCCATCTGGGACACCGCAAGCTGCTTTCCCGGGTTCAGGAACTGGCTGCCGCATCCAAACTGCAAAGCGTGGTGCTAAGCTACACCGATCATCCTGCCTTCACCTTAAAATCCCATCCCAAGCCCCAGGTTCTGATGCCGGCAACGGCAAAAATAAAGGAACTTAAAGCTCTGGGAATAGATCACGTGGAGCTTTTAACCTTCACCAGGGAGCTTGCTCACACTTCCGCTGAAAAGTTCCTGAAGGAATATCTTATCCCCGTATGGCAACCCCGGATCATCGTGATGGGCTATGATTCCCATTTTGGATATCAGCGCGAGGGTAATGTGGAATTTTTGCAGCAGCATGCCAATTCCTTCGGATACTGCGTGGAATATGTGGAACCCCAGCTTCATGATGGCCAAATCATCAGCAGCAGCATGATCCGCAAGCTTCTGGCCTCTGCCCGGATTACCGAAGCTAATCTCCTTTTGGGCAAGCCTTACGCCTTGCATGGCATCGTGGGTCATGGCATCAGCAAGGGTCGCAGCCTGGGTTTCCCCACTGCCAATCTAATCCCCGAAAATCCGCATCAATTGGTTCCCAAATCCGGAATCTACCTCAGCAGAGCCACTTTTGAGGGCAAACAGCATTTTGGATTGACAAATATCGGCTGCAGTCCAACCGTGAAACACAGCGGATTGGTGGAGATCGAAACCCATATTTTGGATTTTGACAAGGACATCTACGAAGCGCAGCTGGAACTGGAGCTGCTGCTATACCTGCGGGAGGAAAGAGTGTTTAGAAGCGAACAAGAGCTTGCTCAGGCCATCAGCCTGGACGTAGCCACAGCCAGAAAGCTGATCGGGAGCATTCCAAGTGCTTGAAAAGAAATTCTTTTTGCTGGCGGCAGTTATCGTTATCTGCCTGCAATGCTTTGCCACGCTTAGCTTTCAGCCAGGCTCCGGAGAGCCCATTCCCTCTTTTCAGCAGCGTGAGGTGAATGCCCATTACTACGCCGGCCCGGATGATTACCACTTCTATGGCAGCACCCAGTGGGCGGTACGCTTCGATTTTCAGGATTTCTATCCCGGCGTGCCCGATTGCCGTTTCATCACCTCCAAAGCGCGTATCTTTTTCCCCAATGCCGCCTCCCAAGCCACGGTTTCGCTCTTTGCCGATGCCGATTCTTTGCCGGTGGGAAATGCACTGCGCCAGGTAAGCGCTCCGATCAGCAATCAGATAATGGAATTCACCTTTCCTGATACCCTTTCCGCCTCTGTGATCTGGCTGGTGGTGGATTACAATGCAACTGGCACCAGCAGCTTCGTTTCCGCATCTGCTGGAGGCGGCATCCACAGCTATTATCTCAATACCACCGCTCCCGTGCCCTTTTTGCAAAGCATGAATACCGCCGGATACCACTGTGAGCTTGCCTTTGGCCTCTTGGGAAGCTTCGTTTTGGACAGCCCCGATCTGGAACTCATCAGCTTTGGCCTGGCCGGAAGCCTCATGCCCCGGGAGCTGCTAAGCCCAGTTTTTAAGATTTATAATCATTCTGCCAATCCTGTAAGCGATGCCTCGCTGCTGGTGGAATTCACCAGCCCCGATAGCAGCTTTGCGCTTACGGATACCATTGCCATCACGCAAATCATCCCTGCCAATGATTCCCTGCTGATCAGTGCTCCGGGCTATCCCAACCACAGCTATGAGCTCTCCCCATATCCCATGCAGATTAAGGTGAAGGCAACCCTTTCCAGCGGTATCAGCGAACCCGATAACCTCTTTCATAATAACACCAGCACAGCCTACTACGGCATTTACGATAATCCTTATCCCTTATATCTGCTTGAGAATTTTATCCGCCTCAATACGGTTGATACCATCCTCCCCATTCAGGATGATGTTTTGTCCCCCCGCTTTCGCAGCTTGCTCTATTTTCCCGATCTGGCGGACAGTCTGGGCAATCTGGCTTCCCGCGACCGTTACGATTGGTATGGCCTGAATAGCTTCCCCACGGTAGCTGTAAATGGCACGCGGCGCATCTACGGATTTCCCCCTGCATATAGCTCCCGCTTGCAACTTATGCACGATGAGGTGCTTGGCTTGAATACCTTCATCAGCCGCGATACGGTGCTGGTAGATCATATCCCCAATTCTGACCTCCTGCAGCTTAGCTTTGTGCTCACCAATGAAGAAACGCTGCTGTACGACAGCGCCAGCCTCAATCCCGGCCTCCAATCCCGTTTCTTTGCAGGCTTGTTCAAACGCGTTGTTCTGGCGGATCAATCCCGCTTCGTGCTTCAGCGCTGGATCGCCTTTGCGGATACCATTTCCAATCCCTTTCGGCTGAATACTTCCCTCACCAAAACCTACACCTTCAATCGCCCCAACCTCACCAATGAAGAGCTTATCTCCGATTACGCCATTTTCTACTGGCTGCAAAATCGTGATGGCGGCCTCGTTCACTTCGCTGCGGATTTCCATTTCAGCGCCGATAACTTCACCGCCGTGGATGATGATTATATTGTGTCGCCGCGTCCCATTCTCTATCCCAATCCCCTTTATGCAAGTGGAGAATTGAAAATCGCGTCGCTGGAAAGAGGTTCACGGCTACAGGTATTCAATCTCCGTGGCCAACTGCTGTGGAGCGATATTGCCACCCATAAAAGTATCTCCATTCCCTCCGGCATCTTCCCCACTTCGGGAATCTACTTTGTCCGCATTGAAGGGGAAACCCCCGGAAAAGCCATAATAACAAAGAAAATAAGCTATATAAAGTGATGTAACATGACAAATCAGATTCATCTCTCAGAATTTCACCAGAAGGTTGGTGAAGAGGTAATCGGCTTCTATCTGGCAGCCGAAAAAGAACTGCGGGACGGCAAGAACGACCAGTATCTGCGCCTGAAATTGCAGGATCGCAGCGGCAGCATTTCCGCTAATGTGTGGAAAGACGCCCGCAAATATGCCAGCGAGTTTGACACCGGCGATGTGATTAAAATCAAGGGTAATGTGGTTAGTTTTAAAGGCCAGATTCAGGTTTCCATCACCAATCTGCGCTTTGCCGACAAATCCGAATACGATCTGCAGGATCTCCTCACCCGCAGCAAAATCTCTCCGGAAGTGCTTTCCGAACGCTTTTTCTCCTTTATCGATAAAATTAAGCAGGAACACTTGAACCGCCTGCTGCATCTGCTTTTCGATGATAAGGAATTCTTCGCGAAGTTTCTGGCGGCTCCGGCTGCCAAAGGCTGGCATCATAATTACATGCACGGCCTCATTGAGCATACCAATTCCGTGGCTTCGCTATGTGAATTTGCTTCTGCCATGTACCCCGTGGATTTTGATCTGCTCATCACCGGAGCGCTTCTGCACGACGTGGCCAAGCTGAAGGAGTATGAATCCAAAACCAGCATTGAGTTTTCTGATGAGGGACGCCTGATCGGTCATCTGGCTATGAGCGACCAATTGGTTTGCGAAACTGCCGCCCGCATTCCCGGCTTTCCTGCAGAGCTGCTGCTAAATTTGCGCCACCTTATTCTGGCCCATCACGGGGAATATGAAAAGGCTTCCGTGCGCCTCCCCCAAACCCTGGAAGCTTTGTTGCTGCATCTTTGCGACAATCTGGACGCCCAAGCGGTAGGCGTGGCACAAATGCTGGAAGCAGCACCTCCGAATGCCATCTGGACGGAATTTGACAAGCTGAATAGCCGCTATTACCGTATTTACCGGCCTACCTGAAGCTAATGTTCCAAACTTCCGTTATCGCCAGCGGCAGCAAAGGCAATTGTGTGCTGCTGCAAACCTCCTCCACCGCCATTTTACTGGATGCCGGGATCAGCCTTTATCGCATCGTGGATGCCATGCAAGCCCTGCATGCCTCTGTGGATAAGCTTGCCGGAGTTATAGTAAGCCACGAACATTCCGATCACATCCGCTCTGTAGGGGCAGTATGCCGCAAACTGAAGATTCCCATCTATATCAATCGCCCCACCCTGTCCCGCTGCGAAGAACGCCTGGGCAGGATTGACAACCGGCTCCATATTTTCAATACCGGCAGCAGCTTCATGATCGGAGACATCGTTGTGGAAGCCTTTGCGTCATCACATGATGCTGCCGATAGCTGCAATTTTGTCTTTTATCCCGAAGAGCAGCCAGAACGTAAACTCGGCGTAGCCACCGATCTGGGCTATCCTACCAATCTCAGCCTGCACAAGCTTTCCGGCGCCAGCACCCTGATCCTGGAAAGCAATCACGATATCACCATGCTGATGGACGGCCCCTACGAATGGCACCTGAAA
>JAGOGT010000120.1 GCA_017996595.1 Candidatus Cloacimonadota bacterium | reverse complement strand
GACGCAGATTCCAGATTTTGTGCTGCTTAGCTGCGAACCTCTGAGCGCCAAAGGAGCCTTGCCGGTTACCGAAACGATTAGCGTGGATTTGCCCGAAGCCTTGCGTGAGGCTGCAAAATCTATGGTTGAGAAGTTCATGACTTTGGACAGCTTTCCCTACACCAAAAGCACCGAAACCCGCAGCAAAACCTATGATCTCAGGAAGATTATCCTCAGCCTGGAGATCACGCAAGAGCAACTGATCATTAGCAAGCTGCTGGAAGGCCCTTCGCTGTATGGCATGCTGGAGGCCATCACGGGCTGGGATAAGAAGCTGCTCTACACCATGCCTGTCGCGCGGATCGGCTTCGGATTCTAGCCCCATGCGCACCGGCAAAATCATCGATATCCACTGTAAATGCGGATATCTGCTGTTTCGCTATTTCAAAGCCGGGAAGGGAAGGCTGATCAAATGCCTCATCAGCAGGTTGACAGAAGATAACGTAGGGCTGGCCGGTGCGGATACTTTTTCCCGTCCTCTGTGCCCAAATTGCAGCGCGGAGCTTGGCATCATCATGATGATCCACGGCGAGCCGGCCCTAAAGCTGAATCAGGGCAGCATTAAAAGCATCAGGATCTAAATCAGGCCTCGCGCCATCACCATTTCCCAGGGCTTGCTAAGCGTGTAATCCATTACTTCGCGCTTTTTACCCTCCAGACCATCCGTAACGCGTGCTTCATATAGAGACAGCACCAGGTAGGTTCTAAGGGGTAAATTGGCCAGCTGGGCAGCCTCTGCAACGATCTTCAGCCCCTCTTTCACCAATTCCGCCGTAGTATCTTCCATCAGGTTCGTATTGCAGATGAATTCGCTGATCTTTAGGCGGGAAGTGAATTCCAGCTGCTGCTTCATCACCAGGATTTCTTCCGCAGTGGAGGTGAACGGACGCAGGGTATTCACCACGTGCAGCATTGTGTAACCCCGGGCTTTGATTTGCGTTTCGAAACGTCCCAGAGTGCGGCACCCGGCTGGATCGCCACCCACGTCCAGGATAACGGTTTTATTTGGGTTTTCGATCGCGCCTTTGATCCTGGGAGAGAGCATCGGCAGGTCTGCATGCTTGAAAGCGCCTTCGGGGGCAATAACGTCGATGCCGATGGCGGCAAATTCGTCCTTTACGTCCCGGGAGCGAAAATAGGGATTCACCACATCCATATCGGCCAAAACTACGTCCTGGCCTTCATTGTTCAGCTTGCGCGCCAGGTGGATGGAATATTCGCTTTTGCCGCTGCCATAGGCACCGATCACAATGTATAATTCATTCATGTTTAATCCTTTATAGTGCTGAAGCCATGATAGTTACCGCTACCAAATATTGCTCTCTCCAAGCTAAGATAATCCATATAGAAGCCATCCGCAAGCGCTTTTATGCGGGGGTGATGCTCAATGCTGTCCGCATCGTAAATGGCGAGAACACTCATGCCCGCAGCTTTTCCAGCCTGAACTCCGGTAAGCGTATCCTCGATCACCAGACAATCCGCGGGATCGGTGTCAAGCTCTTTAGCCGCTTGCAGATAGATATCCGGAAAGGGCTTCCCCTTCATGTGCAGATCACCGGTTACCACGCAGCGGAAATAGTGCCACACCTTGTTATGCTGCAAGGCTTTCTGCGCCAGTTCGTAGGAATTGCTGGTACCCACTCCCAGGGGAATAAAGCTGCGGCTAAGCTCTTGAATCAGTTTTTCCACGCCCGCTTTGAGGGGAACATCCGTTTCATAGTGGTGGCTAACCATGTCCGTCCATTCCTGCATAATGCTTTCCGGGCTGTCGGGGAGGGCAAAGCGTTCCTTGAAATAGCGGGCAGTTTGGATGAAGCTATTGCCATGCGGCAAATTGTCAAAGAGATTTTCCGGCACTTCGATCCCGCGGCTATTCAGGAATTCGGTATCTACATTCCGCCATAGCTGCATGGAATCGATTAGCGTACCGTCCAGATCAAAGATCACAGCTTTATATTTTATCATGAGGGCAGGATTTGGGAGGGGGCACAGAAGTCAATGAAAAGGTGAGGATGTGAGAGCGGAGCTGTGAGAGCAAGCTGTGAGAGCAAGCTGTGAGAATTGAGTGCTGATAAGTGGCATACTATATAAACAGTTACCATGAGATGCCCATGTGATCCCCGGGCAATTGCATGGGCAGCGCATGGGCAGCGCGTGGGGATGAAGAGTGGAAGAGGGTAAAAGTGGAAAGGTGGAACTCGGCGTTAAACCAGGAAAGAGTTTTGCATGTTTTCCCGGCGGTTGAAAGCACCGGAGATGGTGGGTAATCCCCTTTGGGGATAGGGTTTGCGCTGCTTGTTACTATTTGGTGGATGAATCTACCGACTATGGTGGAAAATCCCCTGAAGGGGATAAAATTACTCACAAAGAAGTTCTCACAGTGCAACTCTCACATTGCCAATCTCACAGGACGCAGTCCTCTCACAGCTTGCTCTCACATGCCGCAGGCATCTCACTTCGGCGCAGCCGTCTCACTTCCGAAGGTCTCACCGTGAAACTCTCACTAAAAAAAATGGAGCGGGAAACGGGACTCGAACCCGCGACTTCAACCTTGGCAAGGTTGCGCTCTACCAACTGAGCTATTCCCGCTTGGTACCAGAGGCCGGACTTGAACCGGCACGGGCTTGCACCCGAGGGATTTTAAGTCCCTTGTGTCTACCTGTTCCACCACTCCGGCGTGATGCTTGGAGGCGACACCCGGATTTGAACCGGGGATGGAGATTTTGCAGACCTCTGCCTTACCACTTGGCTATGTCGCCTTAATAAAGAACTGGAGCGGGAAACGGGACTCGAACCCGCGACTTCAACCTTGGCAAGGTTGCGCTCTACCAACTGAGCTATTCCCGCGTTATATTTTCAGGTGAATTCCAAGGAAAAAAAGCTCTTGTTTCTGTCAATTAAAAAGTGTCTGCTTCGCTGAAGACCTCGGCAGCAAACTTGTAGATTTTGCTTAAGGGATCCATGTAGGCTACGGAGCTTAGCCCCGCTTTGCGGCACACTTCCTTCATGAAAGTTTCGGCATTCCAGTGCCATTCCACGGCTACCTGGGGAAGTAGAAGTCCGCTGCCATGGGGATGGCTGATATAAAGGCCGTCCTTGCCAATTTCGGGTAATTCTCCGGCTTGCATGGGAAGCAGTTCGTCCAGCACGGAGATTTCGATGGTGAGCCGGGGAAGTTCTTCTTTTATGAGGCTTGGGAAACGGGGGTCGCTGAAGGCGGCAGCTTGCGCCATTTCCACCACGCTGGCGGCAAGTGATTTGTAGCCTTTGATATAGCCAATGCAGCCACGCAGTTCTTCACCTTTGTGCAGGCTGACGAATACGCCTTTTTTGGGGATGAAAGCTTCATCCTCGGGTAAAACTACCCTGATCTGTTCAAAATGCGAACTTATACTGGTTCTGGCCAGGGCCAGCAGTTCCTTCCGCTGCTGGAGACTGAGCATAGTTCCTCCTTTGCTTGCTGGTTCAGATTACAAATCGGGCAGCAAGGTAGCCAACCACTTGCTGGTTGTTTCCCGATACTTTTCCGGAATGGGTGTAATGTACCACCTTTACCTGGGGGTCGGTGTACATGCGGGCCAGGTGCATCAGGCTCATGATGCCGCCGATGCCACAGGCTTCACAAGTGTCTTCATTCATAGCGTTCCACAGCTTGTCCGGCTGCAGCGAGATGATGATATCCATCAGCTGATTGTCCATCACCTCTGCCCGGGCGGCCTGATGATAATGCGAAAGGTCGGTGGAGACTAATACCACGATTCTTTTGGGAGATTTGGTGATAAGCTCATAAAGCAAAAAGGCCAGCCGCTGTGCCACTGCGGGAATCTGATTTCCCAGCATCACGGGCAGGATTTTGGCATTGGGGAAGAAATAGCTGATGATCGGCAGCTGGATCTCCATGGAATGCTCTTTTTGGTGGTAGCTGATGGAGATGTTCTGATCCGCTTCCGGAGCCAGTTTTTGATAAAGCTCGCTATCCAGTTCCAGGCTGCCCAGAGGATTTACATAAGACAGATAGGGCGACAGGCTGAAATCAAAGTGGTTACCACTATGGCAGGGATGCAGGATAATGAAGCTGTCGATATTCTCATAACTGATGCTCTGCATTCCCAAGGCGGCGCATTGACCGGAATACATGTAGCCTGCATGCGGTAAAATGAGGCCCAGATTGCGTTCCGTGCTTTCGCTGGGTATTGTTCCGGATAGCCAATTATCCACCTGACTCTTGATCTGAGCGCCAAAACGAGGATAAAAAGTGCCGGCGTGCATGGGATTTCTGATCATACTTAGCTCCCTTCCTCCTGGCGTAGCGGTTCGGGCAGGTAGATAAGGTAAGTGCCAGCAAGCTTATCCGCTTGCGAAGAAGTAGATTGCCACTGGGGATGGTAGATGGGGCTGATAACGGCTATCTTCAGCTTGGGCAGGTCTTGTCTCACCCGGGAAACCGTGCCCAGGAATGCGTGGCTATGAAAATCGCCATTAAAATGAATCACTCTGGCCTTGCCTTTGGGCTTCGGTTTTATCGCCATCACAATGCTCTCGGCCATGGTGTCATCTTTCAGGCATTGGGCCATGTACATCAGTTCCAGGGCGTCGTTTCCGCCCATCATGCCATGACCTTCGCTGCCATTGCCCATCATCGTGGCCAGGAAGGCCTTTTTATATTCATCATCCGGAGCGGTGATC
>JAGOGT010000119.1 GCA_017996595.1 Candidatus Cloacimonadota bacterium | reverse complement strand
CGGTTAAGGGATTGGGACTGAAATACCATAAGCACCACGCCTACCCGGATCATTATGACTTTAAGGATAGCATCTGCCTGGAAAAAATACTGGCTGATCCCTCCGAAATCCTTCTTTGCACCCAAAAAGACCTGATGAAGCTGGCTTTGCACCAAGAACTTGCTCCCCGGCTGGCAGCTTTGGTGCAGGATTATCACTTCGCAGCAGCGGAAGAATTTAAGAAAAGGCTTTTAACCGTTTTATCTCTAAAACCAAACAGGGCGATCACCTGATCGCCCTTGCATAACGTTGTTATTACGCTTCCCAGCCCTCATCCAGAGGGATATTAAGCTCCTCAGTTCCGGGAACCACAAAGCGGCCATTCCGGATGATGTCGGTTCTTTGTCCCCTAGCTGTAACCGCAGTGATGGATTCCAGCATTTCATAGGGCAGCGTGATATCCGTGTGCTTCTGCAGATAAGCCTCCAGGGGGTTATCCTTGCGAGTGCAGGACTTCTCATTTTCCACGGCAATCATTTCCTTGCCATTTAAGAAACTGGGGTGCGGAGCATCTTCCTCATGGCTGTAGCAGGTGTCCCCAATCGCAAAGTGCGGTCCCATCTTTTCGATAATCAGAATCGGTAAAAGCGACATAATATCATACTTACGGGCAATTTGATAAGCCGTGGTGTTGGTGCCGATGGCAAATTCCCCTATGGGCAAGGTCTTATGGGGCAGCAGCAGATTCTCGTGAATATACTTCTTCCCCTCTTCAGGATCACTGAAATTGCTGCAGCTATAGCCTTCCACCCATCCATCCTTAAAATGCACCTTCAGATTCAGATAGCGCAGGCTTCCCAGATAAATATCCTCCACATGCAGGGTGCCATTGGTACCTGTTAAAAGCGGCGAAGTAAATACTTCCCCCACAGGGATATTCACATCGGCCACACAGTTTTCAAAGAGGGTTTGATGCTCCGGATCAGGCAGGGGATGCATTTTCACCCTGATATCCGTATCATTTCCAAGCTTACCCTTCACGTGCACATAATCTGCGCTGTCCAATACATCGATGATATGCTGCTGGATTTGCGCATAGCGATTGCTATCCAGAAGGTTTATCTTCAGCGTTTCGGCAAAGATTTCCGGGAACTTGTCTCCAATTTCAGGCGAGGGGAAGGCAATAATGCTGAAACTGGCCTCATCCCTTTTGTAATATTGATAGTATAGCTGCGCACTGCGTCCGCTGTATTCCCTGAAAAGCTGCTGCTGTTCTGGGCTAAGCCTCAGGGCGGTGCTTTTCATCTCAGGATTGAAAGGTTCTTCGCCAAAAAGTTCCACCAGGATTGGCCCTGCATTCAGATCCAGCTCATCTTTCAGCATCTCCATGGTTTCCTGCGCGGCTACAAGGCTCTTTTCCACATATTCCCTGCTCAGGTTCAGGGCATTATCAAAGCGATGATCATAGCTATGCTGGCGGTTAATTTCGATATTCCGGGGTTTGGGCAGCATCGCCAGCAGGCCAAGGCGTTCCAGTTCTCCGATCAGCATCCGGCCCAGGCGTTCAAAGCCTACCGGAATGATCAGATTTACATATTTCTTTTTGCCAAGGTCTTTGCGCGCCCGAACAAAGCCATCCACCCAGCATTGGGTGATGAATCTGGCCAAAGCCTGCAAATCTGCTTCGGAGTAGTTATTTATAAATTCGGCCATGGTGCGGTCATGAGTGCTGATATAGGTGCCATACCTGTATAGATAGCGGGTATCACTGATATCCGAGGTAAGCACGATATTCCGGTAGAAATCTTCGTCGGGGCTGAAACGCTGCAAATAGTTATAGGCAATCTTATATTCAAAATCCCTGGCAGCATAGTCCTGATAGGTCTTCAGCCACTTGTCACAGGCAGTTATCCCACTTTTTGCCATGCTATATAGCTCCTTAAAAAGCTCCAGCGTGGCCTTCAGCTCCACAAAGTTATTATTCAGATAGCGCTGATGCGTTGCGAAGGCAGAAGTGAAGATAACGCTTAGCAGCGCTCCCAATTCCTTGCCATACAATGAAGTGCTGTAATCCGGATTGGCAATGCAGGTGGAATAGCCACTGGAAGGATCAAGGCGGGAATACAGCCTGGCATTATGCTCCGCCAGTTCCGCCACGCTATACTTTTTCAGCTCCGGATCTGTTTCCAGCATCACGGCATAATCCCAACCCTGCAGCAGAGCGCTGCGCATGGTTTGGAAAAATTCATGGTAACTAAGCTCTGCGGCAATTTCCAGGCCCCGCAGCGAGCGTATCAAAGCGCTGCACTCAGCCTTCGGTGCAGCCATATAACTGCGAACGGTACTGATATCCATACCCATTATCCTCGGTATTATCTTATTTTGGTTTTTATCATGATGCTGCCGCCATTTAGTCAAGCTAAATCTCCAGGATGCGGATAAAATATGGCTCTATTTAATAGTATGTACCAAAAAACGCCCTCATTCCTACTCATTGTCCATGCGATGACCATGTGATCCCCGGGCTTTGCATGGGCATCACATGGGCATCGCATGGTAACTGGTTCTATTGCATCACTTTCCAGGCTTATGATAGTAACCAGGCGCTTGTTTCCCGATAGAGCAGTTCTGTTGTTATCCATTTAGGATGAAAGTGAGCCAGAGATATTGCTTTTTGGGTATCCAATATATACCTGCTATGAAGAAAAAGGTGGGAGAGATTTCCCACCTTTATTTTAATTCTGATATTCAGGGCTTTATTTGGCCAGCACCATTCTCCGCGAAGAGGAGTACTTGCCTGCATTCAAACGATACATATAGATACCGCTGGAACAAGGGTTACCAGCCATATCCCTGCCATCCCAACCGAGCTGATAGTATCCCGGATTGGCGTGGCTATTGGTGAAAGAACGCACCAATTGGCCTTTGGTATTATAAATATCCAGCTTAATCCCGGAAGCTTCCTTCAGGTAATAGCGGATATTGGTATTGGGATTGAAGGGATTGGGGAAGGCAGGAAGCAGCGTTGTGGCCGTGGGAGGCAATTCCGGAGTATTGGGATCATCGGGATCGCCATTCACCATTACCGAAACAGGGCCAAAGAGCTGCGAAGCACCGCTGAGGGACACGCTATCCAGCCAGTACCAATAGGTGGTTCCGGAAGATACTTCCATATCCAGATAGCTGTAGCTAATCTGGGTGCCAAGCTCTTCACCATCCGTAATCACGGTAGCGTTTATTTTTATCGCTGTGGCTGCATCGTCGCTAAGCCCACGCAGGATATTATAGCCCAGGTGGTTGGTTTCCGATTGGCTTACCCAGGCGATATTTACGAACATGTTTGATGTGAGCACCGCAGCGAAAGAGGACAGCTCCACCGGCAAGGTTTGATTGTCATTGATCACCACCGTGGCGGGGCTCTTAGCTCCGAAATCCACTCCGGTAAAGGTATGGATCAGGGTGGCTGCGGGAATCGGATTTGGCCCTGCGATGAGGTTTCCGCCCACATTAATCCAGCAATACCAGTCTGTAGTCCAGTCCGCAGGCCTATTCACCCTTACATCCCAGGTTCCCGTAGCTTCGATGGTATAGAGCACAGCTGGCAAGCCGGAATCTGGCCCCATCAGGTCTGGAGGAATCGTTCCCCCATCGGTTACCGTAACCCCCGGAGGAGGAGTGATAACAGGATCACCGATCACGATCTCTGTGGAAGCGTCTGTATATAGCTCATAGCCCATATCGTTAGCCAGGGCTGCCCTGGAGAGATCCGTATGCGCTTTAGCATCTTTCTTGCTTATGGTGGCAAGGCAATTGGAGCCGCCACTTTTTGCAGGTATTCTTTGATAGCTCAGGAAATCTCCACCGGTACCATATAACCACAGGAACCACTGTCCGGAACCATTTACGGCATCAATCTGGGCAGAAATCCAGCCCTCGGATAAGCTGACGGCTGCAGGTAGAACTACCTCAAACTTGTACAGAGACCATATATCCCAGGGTTCAATGTAGGTGATAATGGCATTTGCTTCAAAGTTATAAAGGGGATTTTGCCAATCCGGCTCATAAGTTATATAATTGGAGATAAAGCCTATTCCCGTGGGGCCACCGTTATCAGGGCCGTCCTGAGCAATCTGAATCCCAGCGGGATCAAGGATTTCATACCAGTTTTCCCCTGGCCAGTCCCCGGGGGTAAACAGCGTGGTAATCACATCAGCGGCATTGGCCAGGAAAGTATAGGCCTGGGGTCCGGCTCCACTTGCCAGGGTGATATCATCCAGCACCAAAATTCCATTCAAAAATACATCCAGCGAAGCCCCATTCCAGCTATCCCCGTATGTATCATAGAGGTTTATGGTATAGGTTCCCGTCGTGGCAGCCTGCAGGGGAGGATCAGAAATTTCGCCGATTCCGCCAGGAACTATGGTTTGTGAAGCATCTCCATCCTGGGCAATCATGTTTCCGTCGGGATCGGTGATATCATACCAACTCTCATAGGGATTGATGCCTGCGGTATATACAGTAACAATATGCTCTCCGGCACTTGCAAAGAAGGTGAAACCCTCAGCGAAGTTTCCCGATATCTGCGAAATACTATCCAGAACTATCATTCCATTTACATACACGTCCAAAGATCCGCCTTCCCAGCCATTTTCACTTAGATCATACAGATTGATACAATAGATGCCTGTAGTGGGGGCCACTACGCCTGTTGTCAATTCAGGCGGCTGCGTCCAACTCCCTTCGGCTGCGTAGAATTTGATCTTG
>JAGOGT010000118.1 GCA_017996595.1 Candidatus Cloacimonadota bacterium | reverse complement strand
TGCGGTTGCTTTATGCGTCTCAGGATTAGCCCTGTTTATTCTGCCGGAACGCCTTACTGCGCAACCTCTACCGCAGGTTTTTTACGTTTCTGAATTGTCAAGAGTACTGGATCAAAGTATGGGTCCCGATATAAGCGATAACCATCATTACTATTTTGGACGTAGCGAATACAATCCTCTCATTGTAAATAATGTGCGCCTGGTGTCAACATATCACTGTGATGGAAGTACCGAAACCACGGAAACTACCATTGATTTCGACGGAAACTACGAGGCTCATGATGGCTATTTCAGCTGCAGGAGTTGCGGGGGCAGTGCAACGATAAACGGGGTTTTCACCCCGGTGTATCGCACCAGCAAGATCACCTTGGATGGCTTTTATCTGCAGGATGACTACTCCTATGAAGTAAATAACCAAAATCCTTTCTTAGAGGTTTCGTATTCCTACAATCAGAACATGAAGCTGCAAAGGGCAGTTTACTCGAGTAATGATGGGTATTGGGACAAGCTGGAATGCGAAGTTGACAGTTTAGGCAGACGTTTGCAGGATATATGGTACAGCTCGTCCGATTCGCTAATCTGGAATCCTCGAATACGCAAACGTTACATTTACAATGGTTCACCCCTCCGCGTCGCGACTGAATTTGAAAAGTACAACAGCTATCCATCCGCATTTTATATTCGTCCCACATCCGTATACACTATGCCAATGTACGTGAATAATGACTGGGATATTGATAGCGTAGGCTATAGCTTCTGGGATAATGGAGATTGGAGCTATGAACAAATGGGAGTTTTCCACCTTCATGAAACGCCTTCAGGATACTATGCGTATTACTTCCAGAGCCAATGGAACTGGGATGTGAATGGCTTACCCACCGCCTTGAACTTGCCCAATGGTTATGATGTGTGGGGATACAGCTTGGTTTATAGACATAGCAGCCAAACGCAAGGGGAAGATGAACTCGTGAATCCTGCTTCCAGGCTGTTGATCTGGCCAAATCCCTCGCAGGGGCAATCACGCTTAAAACTGAACATTGCCAGCCCTACCGATGTATCGGTTGAAACCTACAATCTGAAAGGCCAATTGATCAAGCGGGAAAGCTTTCACCATAGTCCCGGAATCGAGACTGACTTCTGTTGGAATGCCTGCGACGCCTTCGGGAAGGATTTTAAGAACGGCATCTATATCTTAAAAGTGATTTGGAAGGGGGGGAGCAGCACATCTAGAATCGTGGTTATGCACTAAGTTTAGATAACTTTATATCGCAGCCACAGCTTGTCATTCATAAAGTTTTTCACTTCCAGCAGTTGGAGCTTTTGGGGAAGAATCGCAGGCCACTCAGGTTCAGGAGCAGCAAACAGGGTGGGAACCGTATAACCGCCTATAACCAGAGGACTTTGCAGGATATTGATCTCATCCAGCAGCCCACTGCGGATTAAAGCACCGCTAAACCTTCCACCGGAACTGGTGGCAATGGTATGTACCTTCAGCCTGGTCTTTACTTTCTGGAACATCTTTGGTAAATCTACTTTGTTCTTACCCTCGATAAGATAGGGGAGATGACGGCTGCGCAAAAAGGCCAGATATTCAGGCGGAGCAGTCTCGGTGGTGAGATGCACCATATAGGTTTCGGGATCGTCGCATTCTGCCGTATAACCATTACGGAAGCGTCCTCTGCCATCCACCACGGAGGTCCAGGTTTTTCTTCCAGGGCGCTTCAGAATGTCCTCGGGCAGATAGTCCTGATAAAAATCACTATCATCACCTTCAAAGGGGGGAAGCTCCGTCAGTTCCTGATTTTCAGCCACCAGCATATTGCAGCCTTCCAAAAACATGTCGGGCTTATGCAGCTCGAAGATAGCCTTGCTAAAGCTCTCCCATTCTTCCCGGGAAAACAGCATTTCATACAGCTCTGGCTGCTGGTAAATATCAAACATGGTGGAATTTGGAGCCATAGTGATTCTCCCATCCACCGAGGCTCCCACATATAGCACCACTTTTGGTCTGTTCATTAAGATCCTCCTTCCCTGGCGTAAGTGTTCCAAGGCCTGATTCCATTTTCTAATCGCCCCATACATAATGTCAATCAAATCTTCTCTGTTCAGTAGAAGTTTCTGGCTTTTGAAACCACTGAAGATCGTGGATAATCCCTTTAAAGGATATGAATTGCGATACCTGAGTTTAACAACCGAACCAAGAGTTATGATAAATAACCATTGACACATACAGAGGGATAGATAGCCTGCCAATCTAAGTAAAATGACGATAACCCTCACCCGGAATTGGAGATATAATGAGACACATTATCATCGCGATAGCGCTATTGCTTTGCGGTAGTTTGCAGGCATTAAGCTTTATAGGTAATTCAAGATGTGCCGTGAATGGTGAACAAATGGATTTGGGTATTTTTGCCAACAAGCGCACCCCCGGAAATATTTTTGTCCCCATGGAGTTTTCCCAGAGCACCGCTTCATATCCAGACAGCACGGTAATTCTTTATGACGCCCCCGAAATCGCCATCTCCGTGAACGTAAGCAGCAGGGAGCAATATGAGGTGCCGGCATTTTTGTTCAAAGTTCGGGCGATCTTCAAGCAGGAAGTTTATATTCACGAGCTCTATCTGTCTCTGAATGGCGTAGTGAACGAGGTGAGTGCCTTGCTTAAGGGAGTGGGGGCTATCCAAAGCGGCTCCTATCTCGATAATAAAAATATCATGCCCTATACGGACAAAGCGGCTGAATTTATCTGCGGCGATTCCCGCTTCTGGGTGGTGGCTTCCAACTATGACGAATGTGGGGGGATCGAAGGAATTAGCGAAAACCGGGTAACTTTATACGACTATCGGGGACATTTCTTTAGAAGCTATGTAAACGCCGTAACGCCACAATTGCGTGACTGCTTGTATCTGCCCATCGGGAAGGAAGCTTCCTGGGGCTTTCTGCTTTTCGAAGAAATGCCCACGTTGCTGGAGATTAACCGCTGGTTGGGAAATAAAGCTGCAGCGCTGTGCATTACCAACGATGCGGATATGGAAGATGTGCCCCGGCTTATGTCAGCTTATTACGGAAGCAACAATCCCGCTAATCCCAAGTATCTCACCCAGGGTTTTTTCGCACACAATATCCCAGTTACCAATACGGTCTTCGGAGCAAATCAACCTATCCTGGATAATTTGTGGACGTCCATAATGGAGCATGGCAATGCTATTGGCTATCATACCTACTCGTCCACTGCGGATGATATGTCCTTGCTGGAACAGTCATTGCTTTATAATATGAATAAATACAATGTCCGCACTTGGATAGACCATGTGATGTCTCAGAATCCCGAAGACATCGCATATAACGGCGCTGATCCCAATTCACCGCAATATACCCTGAACATTTTCAATGAATGTAATATAGACTATGTATGGCCTCATGAAGGGCCCCCCACCAATCCGTTCAATGCCTACGAAGAAGCCTGGAGGCTTCCCCACCTGGTTTATGAGTTATCGGGGCTAACCAAGCCGCTGTGGCTGTACGGAAGAACGCGGATGGAAGCATGGGAGTATCATAACAGCGCAACTACGATGGTAAGCTTTAAATATATGATGACTGCCGATAATCTGGATAAACTGATAGCTGACAAGGGATTGCATATCAGTTACACCCATTTCTGCTCGTCAAACGTCCTCAGCTATTCCAGTTTTTGGACTCTGGATACCAATGGTGATTATATCATCCGCGACGATGTGGAAGAAATGCTTCAGATGCTGGAATTCTACCGTGAGCACCGGAATCTGTGGATAGCCACTTCTGAGGATATCTTCGATCGCATGCTGGATATCGAGAAAGTAAAAGTGGTATCGGTTCAGAAGAGCAAAAACTTGCACAGAAAGAACATTACGATAAAAAACGGCTCCTCGCGCAATATTGAACAATTGAACCTGGTTTACGGGAACGAACATATCTTGATTCCGGAACTTGCCGCAGGCGAATTTCGCACGCTGGCTATCAGCGATGATGGCTCCCCGGATGGCTATAAACCGCAGGTATTGGTTTCCTATGCCAATGGAGCGTTAACTCTGAAAGATAGGGATAATCTTGGGCTCAGTCCCCTTACGGTAGATATCTTCAATATCCGCGGACAAAAAGTGCTAAGCCAGAAACTGAATGTATATTCAGACTCCATGCAAATCCCCTTTCAGAACAAGGCCACCGGGATATATATCGCCAGGGTACGCTCCGATTACAAATCCTATGGAATAAGCAGGTTTTGTTTGGTGAAATAGTATAAAACCTGTGGTGTCGCCCACAAGCCTATCTCACCTTGGTCACTTTCTTCACCAATTTCTCTCCACCTGTTTCGATGGAGACGAAATATATCCCTACTGCCCGATTGGCCATATCCCGTGTGAGGTCAAGATTCAGTTCCGCTCCGGCCTTCAGGCTATATTCACCACTGCAAACCAATCTCCCCTTCAGGTCATAGATGCCCACGCTTACAGGTTTATCAGCCTTGGAAATTACCGCCAGGGAAAGCTCAGAACTAAAAGGATTGGGGCCGATGCTTGCATGAAAAAAAGGGGCTTGTACCATGTCCTCAACGCTCACGATATTGGGATCAGCCTGGTTCAGAACGTAGAGCATGCCGTTATTCAGGGTGTTGGCATAGGCGATGATCCCATATTCCCGGGTTTCCCATTGATAGTTATAGTAGCTTAGTACGTCCGTTTGATAATAGTAACGCACCAGGAGGGCTGGATAGCTTC
>JAGOGT010000117.1 GCA_017996595.1 Candidatus Cloacimonadota bacterium | reverse complement strand
AGTGTGGAAGATGAAGTTATTCAGGCCGCACCCCGGATGCGCATCGCTCCCAATCCGATATTCGGCAGCGCCGAGCTTAGTATCGACAGCAAGGTTGATAAACCCACCCAAGTGAATATATATAACCTTAAGGGGCAAATGGTCAGGGAATTTACTCTGGACAGCCCTCAAACCAGAATGGTGTGGGATACTAAAGATGATTCCGGGATAAGACTATCCTCAGGAATCTACTTTATCTCATGGAAACAGGGAAGCCATACCGGCAAAGATAAAGTACTGATCATGAGATAAATTAGAGAGCTGGATATAGATTAATAAGGCGAAGGATTACTTCGCCTTTTTTTGATGTTTCCAAACATTCATCTTGCGATACCCATGCGATCACCAGGCATTTGCATGGTCATCGCATGGTCATCACCTGGAAAAGGATTGGCAAGGATGACTGCCACTACTTGTAAACTACTCTGTTTAAAAGAGAACTGCTATTTACTACTTCTGGCCTGCCATGAAGCTCGCTTCGCTGGCGGCCATAAAGGCCCTGATGGCTTGTTCTGCTTCAGCAAAGGATTCTTTTGACGGCACGGGTATGGGATCGCTATACACAATATCAATTCTAGAAAAAGGTTTGGGAAAGCGGAAGTAATCCCAGGAATTGAATATCCACTCCCTTTCTGCATGCGCAGCTACGGCCACAATTGGGATTCCGGCACGCAGGGCAAGCTCGAAAAGCCCTGGCTTAATGGTTTCGGAAGGACCCTTGGGCCCATCGGGAGTAATGGCCAGGGAAATGTCTTTAGCTGCTTTCAGCATTTCCAGCATGGCTCTGGCTCCCCCCCTGGTACTGGAACCACGAATGGGCAGATAGCCCAGCTCGGAAAGAGGCCCCGCGATCAATTCCCCGTCCTTGGATTGCGAAACCAGCACTCCCGCGCCCGAATTGATGCGCTGCAGGGTCATAATCAGCAGATTACGATGCCAAAAAGCATATACACATCTGATCTTATCAGAGGATTGCTGATTGGATATTTGATAGCGAAGGGTGGCATTAAGCAGGCGCAGAAAGCCTGCAGCCAGCTTCTTTTCAATCCAGAAGGCGATTTTAGCCATAGGTATCGAAGAGATGCTTCACGATCTTGGGGAGTTCCTGGCTGGGCTTTTTGTCGCTCAGCATCGCCTTCAGGTGGTATAGTTCCTTGCGGATATTGGCATTCAGCTCCAGATTGATAAGCAGCTCATGGCCTTTGTTGTAGATATTGGCAGCGTTCATATCCCCTTGGATCAGCTCCGGAAGCAGGTCTTTATCCAGAACGATATTGGGCAAACCGATGCGCCTGATCTTCACAAAGTAGCGCCCCAGCAGATAGGAAATGGGCGAAGCCTTGTAACAAATCAGCAGCGGAGTGCCAATATATGCAGCTTCCAAGGTTACCGTTCCAGAGGTGCAAACCAGCAATTCTGAATATTTCATCATCTCATAGTTATTGCCATCCACCACCTTGATGTTTGTAGCCTTGGCGGCACTCAGCAAATCCATAAATGCTTGGTGCTTCACTCCCCGGGTTTTGGAAAAAAGCATTTCAAATTCATTTTCCGGCCATTTCCTGGCTGCATCCAGAAAAACCGGCAGCATTTTCTCAATCTCATGATTGCGGCTGCCGGGAAAGAAACCAATCCATTTTTTGCTTGCATCCAGTCCATAAAAACGGGCAAAGGCATCTCTATCCTTTTCCAGCTTTATCTCTTCGGCAATGGGATGGCCTACGTAGCTGCAATTTACGTTGTGAATCTCCAGCATCTCCTGTTCGAAGGGGAGAATGCAGGCTACATGACGCGTGGATTCTTTCAGTTTATACACCCGCTCATGCTTCCAGGCCCAAAACTGGGGACAAATGAAGTACAATACGGGTATCCGCTGTTCATCCGCAATGAAGGCCACTCTGAGATTCATGCCGGGATAATCCACCAGGATGGCAAGATCAGGCTTTTCCTTTGCCAGAAATCTTTTAATCTTCCTTTGCACTTCCAGGAAGAAGCCCAGATGCTGCACTACTTCCACAAAGCCCATCACGGCAAAGCGATCAAAGGGAAATAAGGTCTTCAGGCCTTGCTGCTGCATCCGTGGTCCCCCGATGCCTACATGTTTCAGGTTTGGCATGTGCTCATTCAGGCTTTTCATCACCAGCGCGGCATGCAAATCGCCGGAACTTTCTCCCACCAGCCAAAAGATTGTGCGGTTTTTCTCCATTAGTTTATCGCCATTTTTCCCATTAAGGTGAGTGGAGTTACAATACCTGCGGCAATCAAAACTCCAAAGAGAATGAAGAGCAGGGACTTCCAGAACTTCAGACCAAAGATATTAGCGGCAAAAGCGCCCGTCCAACCTCCGGTACCGGGTAATGGTATCCCCACGAATAGCGCCAGGCCGATTTCCTCATATTTCTCTATGGATTTGCCTTTGCGCCTGGTGCGGGCAAAGAGCCACTCCGTGAAGCGAGCCCCAGCCCTGGATTTACTTAGCAAGGCAAAAAACCAATCCATCAATAGCAGCACAAAAGGAATGGGAATCATGTTCCCGATTACCGACAGCAACACCGCTTCCGGCCAGGGAATCTGGAATAAGAGGATAGCCACGGGAATGCTACCCCGCAGTTCTATAATCGGCAGCATCGAGATGATCAGCACGATCAGCCGGGGACTGAAGCCCATGGTAGCAAGCCAGGACACGGTTTTATCCGCAATCGCATTTCCAAACAGGGGCAATACCAGTCCGGCGCAAAGTAAGGCAATCATCAGCTTTTTGATATAGTTTTGCAAGGCATCTCCATTACATTTCACAATGTTACCTTTTTTAAGCAGTTCCCTATTTTGTCAATGCTCTTTTCGGGCTTGGGCTCTTCCACAATCCGGATAAAACAAAGGGTGCACATGCATGCACCCTAAGTAACAGTATATAATAGTGATATAACTACTTCAGTTCAATCACCAGGAATTTCTGTTTGCGGAAATTACTGGGATCGGTGATGGTAAGCACATTGGTGTTATCCACTTTTTCCACGGAATAGGTGGTGGCCACATGATTGGAAAGCACCGAATAGCCTTTCCTGGTAACCGGGAAGCTAATCTGTTGGCTATCCAGCAGGTTCATTTCGGTAAATTTATCGGTAATCAGATTGTGCGCTACGGTGGTAACTTTGCCAATTCCCAAAAGCCCACCCTTGCGATCCACGATACCTTTTTCCATCAGTTCGTTGCGGGTTCCATAGATGTAGTAAATCTTATTGGCTTCGATATTCTGCTGGGTAATGGCCTGTTCCCGTTCGGAAATAGTAAGCTCACGCTTCTGAATCTCTTGCTGGCTGGTGCGGCGTTCGCTTTCCAGAGTTTCATTCAGGATGCCGAGGCGCTGCTGAAGTTCATCCATGATCTGCTCTTTATCCGCCAGGCTGGCCTTAAGCTTATTAACCACTTCCTGCACGCCCTTTAGCTGAGTTTTAGATTGAGAGAGCTGTTTTTCCAGAGTAGCGATCTTTTTCTTATCGGTTTCGATCTGGCTACGCATATTGGATATGGAAGAGATGATCTTATTGCGTCTGTCTTCAGGCGTCGTATTCGGAAGCTCATCCTTGGTGAAGAGCTGGCCGGAAAGGTCCTGATCCAGCGATTCGAGACTGGATTGAATCTCTCCGATCGTGGCAGTGGAAGTTTCATAGAGGTCTTTCAGTTCTTTATTACTTTGTATCAATTCTTTGTTTTTGCCGTTGGATCCCATCCACAGCACGCCAAAGGCGATCGCCAGAATTGCCAGGATGGCCAGGATAATCGCGGTAGAGGTTTTCATGCATATCTCCTTAGTTTTATTTGTCTCTTGACATGAAATAAACCATCGGGATTTATGTCAAGCCAAAAGGAACGCAAGGTGAAATACTATTTTTTGAAAGCCTGGGAACAGGAAATCGAGCAAGTATCACGGTCAATTGAAGCGCTGAATTATCAGCCGGAGCTGCTTACGCTCAGTTTCAAGCATGGCCTGAAGCTCTGCATCGTGTTATCTGCCCGCGATGCTTTCCCCTTTTTCAGCAGGGATTTTATCGTAGCAGACAATGCCAGGCCCCTTTGGCCAATTCTGGTGAATACCCAATGCCGCAGTATCTCCCTTGCCGAAGGGGATAGAATCCTCTATCTGGATATCATCCATCGCGATATCTATCAGCAGCAGCTTAATTATGTGCTGATCGCCGAGCTGATTAGCCCCAAGCCCAATCTGATTTTGGCAATCAGAAATGGCGAGGAACTAAAGATTCACGACGCCATTCACAAATATGGCTATGCAGATAATCCCCAGCGCCAGATTCTTCCGGGCTGGCCCTACATCCCACCAACTATAAAAACTAGTTTCCCTCCGGAAGCACCCATAACTGTGTTTCCCGATGGCGGCAGCAGCTGTAACAACTATTTTCAGTGGCACTATCACCAGGTATTTTCCAGGCAACAGGACAAAGATTGGGGGCTGCACCAGAAAAGCATTTTGCACCAGCAACTCCAGAAGCTGAATAAAAAGCTGGAGAAACAGCAGGCAGAACTAAAGGAAGCGGGGCAGGCAGACTATTTTCTGGCCTGTGCAGAGGCCATCAAACCGAATCTGGCGAATATCCAGAGCGGGCAAAGCAGCCTTTGCGCCACGAATTACCTTGATCCGGCACTGGGAGAAATAATCATTCCCCTCCTGGAAGATAAAAGCCCGCGCGACAACCTGAAATACTATCTGAAAAAGTATCATA
>JAGOGT010000116.1 GCA_017996595.1 Candidatus Cloacimonadota bacterium | reverse complement strand
GTGGTGCTTTCCTATCCCAGCGATGTGGCCTTGTCCTACAGCAATTTTCGCGATCAAATACTAAATAACAGCTGGGGTTTCATCAATTGGAGCGCGCATGGCAGCTCCTATTCGTCCTCGCGCAAGGTGTGGATGAATGATGGCAATGGCAATAGTCTGCCCGATAGCTGGGAAATGGACTGGCTGGATCTGGTAGATAAGCAAAGCTTCGATGATCTTTCCAATACCGATGGCACCGTGATCTTTGCCGCTTCCTGCAATAATGGCATGATCGACGCCAATAGCACCTGTCTGGCAGAATATGCGCTCATCAAAAAAGCAGTGGGCGTGCTTGGCGCCACCCGTACGGGCTGGTATAAGGTTGGCTGGCGTAATCCCGGCTGGGGTGGCCTCTCATCTTATAATCACCACTTTGTGGAAAATTACCGTCAGAGTGGCCTTAGCCTTGGTGCTGCGCATGCTTATGCCAATCTTTTACATACCCAATATTACCTTTTCGGCGATCCCATCGATAGCGGTGGCATCATCTATCCCGAGCTGCAAAATGTTTATACCTACCTGCTCTTTGGCGATCCGCTGATTGGCTACACACCTGATCAGCAGGTTAATCCTGGCGAAATCCTGGTTTGGGAACCGGATAGCCTGAACTGCCTGCCCGTGGTAAACGCCCTGCGTAGCGTTTCCGGCATGAACGTGATTTATACGGACAAGCTGATCCCGGATTATGACTATCTGGATAATTTTGAAGCAGTATTCTGCAGCTTCCGCAGCACAATGCTGGATTCGCTGTCCTACGAATATCAATACCTGAATGATTATCTGGATGGTGGGGGAAAGCTGTATGTGGAAAGCAGCAGCCTGTGGTTCAGCAATCCCAATTCCTTGCTGAATAAAATCGGGGCCTATTCGCCCTATAGCGGCATTACGCAGATCAGCAGTATCCGCCATCTGGCTACGGGAGATATTTGGCAATACAATGCTCCCCAGGAATATGCCGCCATGCTTGCACCCCTGGTGCCCACTGCCATGGACGTATTTGTAAATAACACCGGAGCGGCAACCGAACCCAAGCTGGCTATCTGGAATAGCAATGGCAGTTTCCGCACCCTGGCATCAAGTTTTTACCTCTATAACGTGGCGGATAGTAGCAACACCCTGGAAGACATGATCGCGGTGATTTGCGATACCCTGGATATCGGCTATCATGCCCCCGTAGGCAATGACGATGCTCACAGCGTTCCTGCAGCGATAAAGCTTACAGCCTATCCCAATCCCGGAAATACCATAGTGAATATCCTTTATAAAACCACCCTGAGCGGAGATAACACCTTGGAAGTGTATAATCTACGGGGTCAGAAAGTACGCACCCTCTTTAGTGGCTACAAAAGTGGGGGAGAACAGCAGCATAGCTGGGATCTGAATGACGATCAGGGACGTCCCTGTGCCAATGGGCTATATTTCTACCGGCTGCAAAGTCCCGGCAAAGTAAGCGTTCAAAAGCAGGTGATCCTGCGCTGAAGCACACATTATCCTTGACAATAAAAATGCTTTCCTGAGAAGGAATCACGTGAATTACATCTCCAAAGAGGAGCCCGAATGCCAGAGCTGAAACACTTGATAAGCCTTGCGAACCCCATGAAACTGAAGCGTCCCAATCGCCTCAAGAATTTCAGCGCCCACATTCCCATCTTCATCGATAAGCGGAATTTCATCGTAAAAACCGCCAATTCCAGCGAAGAACTGCGTGAAGCCCTGCGTCTCAGACATGAGATTTTCTACGCGGAACTCCTGAAGCGCAAGAAACGCTCCGGCATGGATATCGACCGCTTTGACAAACTCTGCGATCACCTCATTATCATCGATAAGCGTAGCGGTAAAATCATCGGCACCTACCGTCTGCAATCCTCACTGCATACCCGCAAATGGTACACGGCCACAGAGTTCCACATGCGCCACATCAAACGCCTGCCTGGCAATAAACTTGAGCTTGGCCGCGCTTGTGTGCATCCCGATCACCGCAATGGCATCACCATTTCCCTGCTTTGGGAGGGAATCAATGCCTACCTCATGGCCAGCAACAGCAGCTACCTCTTTGGCTGTTCCAGCATCAAAACCGTGGATAAAGCCGAAATCAGCGAGATCTATCATTACCTGAGGCAAAATGGCCATATCTCCGATGACCACCGCGTCCGCCCCAAATCCAAATTCAAAGTCCCCGGCTTCAAAAAAGGCGCCGGCAGCAAAGCCAAGCAACTGGAGCCGGAAAGAATGGCTCTGGTGAAGGATATGATTCCCTCGCTGCTGAATTCCTACCTCAAAGTGGGAGCCAAGGTTTGCGGAGTTCCCGCGCTGGATAGAAGCTTCAAATGCATCGATTTTCTCACCCTGATGAACGTTAGCGATATGCATAAGTCCTTTACCCGCAAGTATCGCAACGAATAAACTGCCGGCCTGACGATGACTGAATACCGCTATCTCGTCTGGACAATCTGGCTGCTGCTGAGATATGCGCTCTCTTCCTGTCTGGTGCTCATATTTGTCCGCGATCCCATCCGGCAGCGTGCCCTGATGGCACATAATACCAGGCAAACTGCCAGACGCATGCTGGGTTCCT
The DNA here is from genome assembly GCA_017996595.1 of Candidatus Cloacimonadota bacterium. Taxonomy (GTDB): domain Bacteria; phylum Cloacimonadota; class Cloacimonadia; order Cloacimonadales; family Cloacimonadaceae; genus Cloacimonas. The sequence goes on along the minus strand of JAGOGT010000116.1, from coordinate 2,204 downwards.
TTCGGATCAAGCTGAGCGTGCACGATCTGGATAAACTGCAAAACATGGCAAGCCGCAACTATCTGGCCATTTCCAATCACACTTCCTACCTGGATATCATTATGCTCGCTTCCCTGGAAGACTTCGTATTCATCACTTCCGAGGAGATGGGCAAGAATCCTTTTTTGGGCACCATCACCAGATTAGGCGGCTGTCTCTATACCAATAGGCGCAAACCCGTTTCCCTGCCTAGTGAGATCGAGCGCTTTTCCGCCACGATCCGCCAGGGATTCAAAGTAATGCTTTTCCCAGAGGGAACCAGCACCAATGGCGACACCGTTAAGGCCTTTCGCAGCTCTCTCTTTCAAACTGCCCTCAGCGCATCCTGTCCCATTCTGCCAATATGCATCCGCTACCTCAGCATCGATGGGCAACCCCTTAGCCGCGAAAATGGCGATCTTGTTTATTGGTATGGCGATATGACCTTTGTGCCGCACTATATGAAGCTGCTGGGACGCACCATCGAAGCCGAAATCAGGATTCTGGATCCCCTCATGGATATCAAAAACTACAGCCGCAGAGAGCTTTCGGACCATACTCACGCTCAAATCCTCTCCTGTTACCACTCGTAATAGCGGTGTTTTTTCGCAGGAGTCATTTGCGCTTATACCATCTAATCTTCTCATCCAGGTTTCATGGCGCAAAGGACTAATGCGACAATAACATAGATACTGAACGAATGACTCCTTCAGCCCCTGTAATTGGCGCTAATTTCCAAGCTATGTGTGGGCTGAATGACTCCTGCTTGACACAATCTCCCCCCTTTATTTTATTGCATATAGAGAAAATACTATCCAAAGGAGCCATCATGCAAAAAGAAAAGCACAGCAAACTCAATCTGGGTAAAACCAACCTGCTGCTGCTGGTGATTGCTGCAATCCTGCTCATCATCGGCTATGTAATCATGTCTTTTAATGAGATCACCATCTCCGTGATCATTCTTATTGGCACCTATGCCTTCCTCATCCCTTTTGCGCTCCTCTACCACCCCAAAAAGAAGGAAGATGACGCTTCTAAGTGATGAAGCCCTCGCCCGGCTGAATAAGTTCCAATTAGCCGCCAAGGGCATCGTGGAAGGATTTCTGGTGGGCTTGCACAAGTCCCCCTATCACGGCTTCAGCGCCGAATTCAGCGATCACCGGCAATATAACCCCGGTGAACCGCTTAAAGACCTTGATTGGAAGATCTTAGCCAAAACCGATCGCTACTACGTGAAGCGCTATGAAGAGGAAACCAATCTCCGCTGCTACATCCTGCTGGATCACAGCAAATCCATGTTCTATGCTTCCGGACAAGGCAGCAAGATCGAGTATGCCACCAAACTTGCCGGAGCGCTCACCTGGCTGATGATATCCCAAAAGGACGCCACCGGGCTTTATACCTTCAATAACCGCATCACCCAGAGCTTTCCCCCCAAGGCGATCCGCAGCTACACTGCTCCCATCTTCAGTGCGCTTCTAGCCCTCAAACCCGAAGATAAAACCGATATCCTCAGCCCCTTACATCAAATCGCCGAACTTATCCGCAAACGCAGCCTGGTAATCATCATCAGCGACCTCCTGGACGAACCGGAGCGCATCATGGAAGCCCTGAAACACTTCCGTACCCGCCATCATGAAGTGCTGGTTTTCCACATTGTGGATCGTCAGGAGGAACTCTTTGAATTTAAAAGAGAAACGGAGTTTATTGATAGTGAGACGGGTGAGAAAATCACCGTAACTCCCTGGCAAATCCGCAAGGAATATCTGGAGAACTACTCAAGCTTTGTAAACACCCTGAAAAACGAATGCCACATGCATCAGATCGAATATAATCCCGTTAACACCTCCACCTCCTTGGAGGATTTACTGCTTAAGTATCTCATCAAACGCAGCCGGGGCTAGGTTTACAAAGTATGCGAATAGTCTCAGCCGCCACCATCGAAGCAGCAATCATCGAGGCCATAGGCCAGATAAGTTTTTGCCCCGATCCGGGTATCAAGCCTGCCCTGCAGCGAGCCCTGAAGGAAGAACATGAGCCTCTGGCGATTGATGTACTGAACACTATCCTCGAAAATCTCAGCGCTGCCGAGGAAGATAAAATTCCCCTCTGCCAGGATACCGGAAGCCTGGTAGTTTTTGCCGAAATCGGCAATGAGGTAGTTATCGAAGGCGAAACTCTGGATG
>JAGOGT010000115.1 GCA_017996595.1 Candidatus Cloacimonadota bacterium | reverse complement strand
CGATAAACGGGTGAGCATCAAGCAGAAAGCCAAGGTTGCAGGGATCATTGCCTACCTGATAATGCCCATTGATATTATCCCCGATTTCATTCCGGTGATTGGGCATGTGGACGATCTCGTGCTGCTAGTGATGGGCTTGAACATGATTCTAAATGATATCGATCCCAAGGTGCTGGAAGATAACTGGAGCGGAGAAGGAAGCGTGCTGGAGCATATGCAAAAGATCACCGCCACTGCCGAACGCTTTTTGGATAAACGGATCTTTGATAAAATCAGGAAGTTCTTTAAGCGCTAAATGATAAGAGAACTACTGATCGCTTCCAATAACCGGGATAAGCTGGTGGAACTGAAAAGCTTGCTGGGAGCCCTGCCCTATCGTTTGTTTTGTTTGCAGGATTTTCCGGAGCTTCCTGCCACCATTGAAGACCGGGACACCATCGCCGGAAATGCCATGAAAAAAGCTCTGGAAGCGGCAAAGGGAAGTGGCATGCTTGCTTTGGCCGATGATACCGGGCTGTTTATCATTGCTTTGGATAATGCTCCCGGAGTGTATGCTGCCCGCTATGCCGGAGAACAATGCAGTTACGCAGATAACCGTCACAAGGTGCTATCTCTGATGCAAGGGATAAGCGATCGGCGGGCCAGCTTTAGAACTGCAGTGGCTTTAGCCGCTCCAGATGGCATTATTGCCGTGGTGGAAGGAGTGGTGGAAGGAAAGATAACAGAAAGCGAACGTGGAGCTTCCGGCTTCGGATATGACAGTATCTTCGAAGTGGAGGGCCTCACCTACGCGGAAATGGATGATGATGCCAAGAATCGCATCTCGCATCGCGGTGCTGCAATCGCCAGGATCATTCCCATCCTGCAAAACTTGATTAACATGTAGATATATATCTTTTTAAGGAGTTAAGATGATTAAACCACAGATCTTCAGGCAATACGACATCCGCGGAGTAGTGGATGAGGAATTGAATGCGGAAACATATTACCTGATCGGAAAAGGCTTTGGGACCTATCTGCAAGCGCATGGAGAAAGAACCATCGTCATCGGCGGTGATGCCAGGCACAGCAGCAGAAACTTTATGGATTCCTTCATCAAAGGCGCGCTGGAAACAGGCTGCGACGTTTATGACATTGATATTGTGGCCACACCCGTGCTGTATTTTGCCATCTGGAAACTTCAAACGGGTGGTGGAGCAATGGTTACCGCCAGCCACAATCCTTCCCAATACAATGGCTGTAAGCTGAATCTGGGCTTGGGCAGCGTTTATGCCGGGGAACTGCAGAACGTGCTGAAGATCATCCAGAAGGGTGACTTTGCTATGGGCAAGGGTGAACACCTGCGTTATCTCACTATCGATTCGGAGTATATCGATTACATCGTGGATAGTGTCCATTTTGAACGTCCCGTTAAGGTGATCGTGGATGGCGGCAATGGGATGGGCGGACCTTATCTGCCGGAAATCTTGCGCCGCAAAGGCTGCGAAGTGATCGAGATGTATTGCGAGCCCGATGGCGATTTTCCCAATCATCATCCCGACCCCACCGTGGAAAAGAATATGGTGGATCTTGCCCGTGCCGTGGTTGCCGCAGAATATGAAGTGGGGATTGGACTGGATGGCGATTCCGACCGCATTGGGATCGTGGATGAACACGGCAAGATGCTTTTTGGCGATCAGATCTTGAATATTCTGGCCAGAGACTATCTGAAGCACAATCCCGGGGAGAAAGTGATCGCCGATGTGAAATGCTCCATGAATCTCTTTAACGACATTAAAAAGCATGGCGGACAGCCGATTATGTATAAAACCGGCCACGCCAATATCAAGATGTATATGAAGGAAGCGAATGTGAAATTCGCCGGAGAGATGAGCGGGCACGTGTTTCTGGCCGATCGCTATCTGGGATTTGACGATGCCATCTATGTCAGCTGCCGCTTCATCGAAATTGTTTCCCATACTTCCGCTCCGGTAAGCACCTATCTGGCCGATCAGCCCAAGCTGTATAATACTCCGGAGTTGCACACCCCCTGTGCCGATGACCGCAAATTCGACGTGGTGGCCAAGGTTTGTGCCGAATTCAAGGCTGAGGGATACGACGTGAATGACATCGATGGCGCGCGCATCACTTTCGCGGATGGCTGGGGTTTGATCCGCGCTTCCAATACCACCCCGGTGCTGGTTACCCGCTATGAGGCGATCACGGAAGCACGCATGAACGAGATAAAAGCCCTGATCGAAGAGAAGATAGTGAGAGCGATGGCGTGAGAGTTTCACTGTGAGAGTTTCACTGTGAGAGCGATGCTGTGAGAGCGATGCTGTGAATCGTAGGGGCGACCGGCGGGTCGCCCGAAACAAAAACCTTTCAACAAAGAGGAAAGATACTCTCTTTCCTCTTTTTATCTTTGTCCCATTATATTGTGTTTATATCGTTTACACTCAGTTTACCATGCTCATTATCTCCGCTGCATCCATACTAAGAAGCTGCTGTTCTCCGCTTACCAGATTCTTCAGATTTAACTTCCCGGAGGCAAGCTCATCATCGCCGATGATCATGGCATATCTGGCTTTGGCGCTATCGGCAGCCTTGAACTGGGCTTTCAGCGAAGCCTTATCGGGATCGTATTCAATATAGAGGCCTTTGCCACGCAGTTTATTCAGCAACGCCAGCGCTCCCAAACGTGCTTTGTCGCCCAGACAGATAAGCCAGATAAGAGGCTGGGGTTTGGCTCCCAGAGATATCTTTTCCTCTTCCAGGGCCAGAATCAGGCGCTCAAAGCCACCGGCAAAGCCAATCGCGGGAATAGGCTTCCCCCCCACTTGTTCGATCAGACCATTATACCTTCCCCCTCCGGCCATGGAATTCTGCGCACCTATCCCCTCATACACGATCTCAAAGGCGGTATTGGTGTAATAATCGAGTCCGCGCACAATCCCCGGATTGATGGTGTATGCTACTTCCATGGCATCCAGATAGCTGCGTACGGCGGCAAAATGCTCCTTGCACTCATCGTCCAGATAATCAAGCTGCACCGGAGCTCCAACTTTCAAAGCTTTGCAGGAGGGCACCTTGCAATCCAGCAAGCGACGGGGTTTGACCTCATAGCGCTGCACGCAATCGGGACAAAGCTGAGGCAACAGAGGACGATAGAAATCCCTTAGGGCTTTATCGTAGCTTTCGGAACAGCTTGCACAGCCCACGCTGTTGATCTCCAAACGCAGGTTCTTCAGGCCCAGTTCCTGCAGCCACAGCACTTCCAGGGCGATCACTTCGGCATCGTAATAGGGATGATTGCTGCCGATAAACTCAATGCCATATTGATAGAACTGACGGTAGCGTCCGGCCTGAGGACGATCGTAACGAAACATGGGGCCAATATAGAAGAGCTTGGTGCGGCTATTAAGCACGTCCAGGTGGTTCTCCACAAAGCTACGCACTACCGGAGCGGTGCCTTCGGGACGCAGGGCAAATTCACGTCCCTTGCGGTCTGTAAAGCGATACATTTCTTTTTTCACTACGTCCGAGCTTTCTCCAGAACTGCGTTCAAAGAGATCAGCCGTTTCGAAGATGGGAGTGCTTATCTCCTCATAGCCAAAGCTGGAGGCAAACTTGCGGAAGCTGGCCATCAGGAATTGCCACTTATAGCTATCGGCTGGGAGAATATCGAAGGTACCACGGGGGATATTATATTTCATCTTTTACCTCAAAATGGGGTTGTTCATTATGTTGCATGGGCTTATCTGCATCCGGTTGATACAGCTCGAAGTACTCTGCAGGGTACTTCACATCCATCAGATATAGCCCGGAAGCCGGAGCTGTAATCACCAGATTCTGCCGGGGACAGGTGTCATTCAATATGGCGCTAATGGTTTCAGGAACAAGGCCTTGATGGGAGATATTGGCCAGGGTACCCACCATGCGGCGCACCATATTATGCAAGAAGCGGTCGGCTCTGATCTTGAATCTAAAGCAATCTTCCGTTTCCGTAATCTCCAGTTCTTTAATATCGCAGATTCTATTGGGCACTTCGGGATTGGCACGGCCAAAGGAAGAGAAATCATGCTTACCCAGCAGTAACTGCGCTGCCTCTTGCATTAGCTTCATATTGATCTTCAGATAGGGAATATTACCGGTATAAAGCCGGTTAAAAGGGGTTTGCCGCTTGGCCAATAGATACAGATAACTGCGTTCATAGGCCTGATAACGGGCACTGAGTTCGGGGCTTACCTGCCTTATTTCCAGCACTTTAATATCTTCTGGCAGCCATCTTCTGAAGGCCAGCAGCATCTGCTGTGGGCGCATGGATCCATTATAATCGAAATGGGCATGCTGTCCCCAGGCGTGCACTCCGGTGTCGGTTCGGCCTGCACCAACCACCTTAACGGGCGCTTCGGCGAATCTGGCAATAACCCTTTCCAACACGGCCTGGATGCTTATCCCATTCTGCTGAATCTGCCAGCCGTGATAAGCCGTGCCATCATAGCAAATCTTCATCAGCCAGCGAGGCATCTATACTCCATGCACGATCACCAGCAGCGCCAGAAACACGATCCCCAAGGCGTTGGCAAGAAAGCGATGTGGCCTTTCCTGCGGTTGGTTTTCCAGTATTCGCTGCACTTCATCACCTATTTTGCCGCTTTCCGCAGCCACGCTCTGAAAAACATTCCCAACCTCAGCAAGTGGCAGTTTGGCCCCACCTTGGGATCGAATAGCCGAGAATCCGGCAAAGAACCGCCTTACAAAAAGCAGGGTACTGAGGCTGAAAACAAACAGGGTATTGATTCCCTTCAGCTTGCGAAGCCGGCGGCAATCATAGGCCCAAGCGCTGAAATCCGGCCTGGCAAATACATATACGCTAACTAAAACCAGATATAACAC
>JAGOGT010000114.1 GCA_017996595.1 Candidatus Cloacimonadota bacterium | reverse complement strand
ATCTTAATTCTTAATTTTTAATTAGTTAGCGCAGCTTTCATTTTTCATTCTTCATTCTTAATTCCCATGCGCTGTCCATGCGCTGCCCATGCAATTGCCCGGGGATCACATGGGCATCTCATGATAAGTTACTATGTAGCAGTGGTGTGAACGATATGGACGGTATGGACCGCCTGCAACGAAATCTACAAATAGAGTTTCACCTTTTCACTCTTTCACCCACTATTCCCTTTTCCCTGTTCCCTTCTCCCTGTTCCACATTTCCACATGCTCACTTTTTACTTGCAAAAAATTCCCCCTTCGTATTCTTGGAAAAATGGAAAAAAAGCAATACCTTGAATTGATTGATAACCTTGCCTGGTTGCGTGATGATATCATCGGCCGCAACATCCTTTTTGCCACTCCTTTTGGGCAGAGACCGCTGGTTTATGCAGATTACACCGCCAGCGGCAGAGGGCTGAAATCCCTGGAAAATTACATTCAGATCATCCTCCAATATTATGCTAATACGCATACTGAGGATGACTTCACCGGCAAAACCATGACTTCCCTCCTGCACGATGCGGAGCGGATTATCAAGCGCTGTGTGAACGCCGGGGAAAAGGGCAGGATCATCTTCACGGAATCTGGCACCACCGGTGGCATTACCAAACTGATGCAGATTTTGGGAGTATATTGGCCTCCTGCCACCCGGGAGCGTATTCACAGCGTGCTGCGGAGTTGTTTGGAGCGCAATCCCGAAGGCATCGAATGCAATGCCGCGCTCTTTGGCTTCATGTACAATACCAAGCCGATTGTCTTTGTGGGCCCCTACGAGCATCATTCCAATGAAATAATGTGGCGTCAAACCCTCTGCGAGATTGTGGAAATCCCCCTGGGGGCAGATCAGGAGCTTGATCTAACCGCTCTGGAGGAAACCATCTCCCGGCCGGAATATCAAGGCCGGCTGAAGATCGGTTCCTTCTCCGCCGCCTCAAATGTAAGCGGCATCAAGACTCCTGTATATGAAGTGGCACGCATCTTGCACCGTCATCAAGCCCTGGCCTGTTTTGATTTCGCAGCTTGCGCACCCTATGTGCCGATCGACATGAATCGTGATTCCGAAAGCTATTTCGATGCTATCTTCCTATCTCCGCATAAGTTTCTGGGTGGTCCCGGCACCTCGGGAATCTTAGTTTTCAATAGCGACATCTATCCCCAGAATTTGCCTCCCACCGTGTCTGCAGGTGGAACGGTGCACTATGTTTCCCCCACTAAGGAAGAATACGTAAAAGATATCGAGGGACGCGAGAAACCTGGTACTCCGGGAATCCTGCAAGCGCTGCGGATTGCCCTTGCTTTCCAGCTAAAGGAACGGGTAGGATTGGACACCATCGACGCCCTGGAATACCATTTCTTCTGCAAATTCATGGCTGCTTTCGAGGGTGATAAGCGAATCATGTTTTATGGCCCCACCGAAGCTGATAAAAAGATTCCCATTGTCCCCTTCAATATCCGCCATGGCAACAAGATTTTGCATCCCAAATTCGTAACCCGGCTCATCAATGACTTGTTCGGGATTCAAACCCGTGCCGGATGCAGCTGTGCGGGGCCTTATGGGCATTACCTGATGAATATTCCGCAGCAGGTGTCGGATTATTATCGCTGCATGGTCACCAATGCTGGCTATTCGGGCATCAAACCGGGATGGGTGCGCCTCAATCTCCACTATTCAATGACCAATGAGGAAGTGGACTATCTCATCGCCGCGGTGAAATTCGTGCGGGATTATGGCCACAGGTTCCTTCCGCTCTACGAATTCGACATTAAAAGCGGTGAATGGACTTACCATGGCTTTGCGGAGAAACCCGTAATCAAACTGGATATAAACTGCGCCTACGCTTCGGAATACAAACCGGAAAAACCTCCGGAGAACCCCTACGAGCTGTATCAGCATGCCCTGGAGGAAGCGGAATCACTGGCAAAAAACCTGCCGGATACTTACCCGCTGCAAACCTTCGATCCTGCTCTGGAAGCCCTGATGTACTTTGAAGTTAGCCGCCTGAAGGATAATCTCTAGCCTGTTTTCCCTTTAGCCTTTCTGCTTGATCTTTACCCCTCCGAAGTAGCTGCGTCCCGGTTCCGGCACATATTGATGCACCTGATAATCCAAATCAAGCAGGTTATTAACGCTGAAATAGGGGGTAAGTTCCCAGGCAAAGCCCTGATAGGTATAGCTGAGCCCGGCATTGAGGATTTCGAAGGGCTCATTGGGATCGAAGAGATTATCCGCGGTAATATACTGCTCGCCGGTGTAGCTATATTTTCCCCACAGCTTCAGCGGCCCCAGCGTGATGCCGGTGCTAACTCCATAGAGCAGCTTTGGCCGGTAGATCAGGTAGGGTGCGGCGTCAAAAGTAGCAGTGCTAATATCCTTGGCCTCCGTAAATAGTGCCGAACCCTTCAGTTCTATGAAACGCAATGGATTGAGCCACGCTTCCAGCTCCAGATTTCTGATCTCCGCTTTTCCCACATTCAATGGCTTCCAGGCAGTGTCATTCATCACCTGACGCCATTGGATAAGATTTTCTATCGTATTGCGGTGCATGCTTCCCTTTAATCCAGCCCAGGGTGTGGAGCCCTGTGCCCAAGCCTGGTAACCTTCGGAATTCTCACTCTTTAGCTGCGGATTGCCGATGGCCTGGCTGTCGCCTTTCCAAAAAAGATCGTAGGGCGAAGGCATGGCAAAGGAGGTTCCATAGGTTCCCCCCAGCTCGATAAAGCTGTCGCCGGGATTGCGCAAACTCAGTTCCACCCGCCCCGAAGGGTGAATCTTGGTGTCATATTGATCCCATCTCGCGGCTGCAGAGCTCTTTACTTGCAGCCAGTATAGCGGGCTAAAAGCCACTTGCAGCGAGCCTCCGTAGCTGAATTGAGTGCTGAGGGTATCGATATTGACAGGATTCTGGTGATAAAGATCGCGATATTCATATTCCTGCTGGATGGTTTCGGCATGCAGACTGGTATTCAGCCAGCTATTCTGAAAGCCCAGTTCCTGCCTGGCTCCATAGCTTCTAACCTCTTGACGGTATTTTGCATGCATGGCGCTGATCGGGGCTAAAATATTATTATAGGTAGTTCTGTCGCCATTGGACCACAGCGTGGTTCTCCCTTTCAGCTTACCAGTTCCGGCCGTCAGCTTCAGCTGTGGATGCCAGGAAGAACCCCTCAAAAATGCTTCCCGATACAGCTCCAGAAAGTTCAAATTCCCAGGAAGCTCTCTTCGGAATTGGCTAAAATCGCCGGCAATGCCCAAACCGATGAGCCCGTATTGCCGGTGCATGGCCAGATTCAGCATAAAATCCGCCTTGCGGTTATTGAGCCGCAGGCTGTCTGTGGGCGCTTGCAGTTGCTCCGCAGGGCTCAGCTCAAAGTCGTTATCGGTTCTGAAGCCGCTGATTCCGAAGCTGTAATGGGCATCTTCCGTGGCGGCATTCAGCAGCAGGTTCTGCATCAAATAGCCGTAGCTGCCTGCTTCGGTGTGGCTGCTGAAAGAGCTGGAGGGCGTGAATTTATGCGTGGTGATCATCACTATCCCCCCGATGGCGGCGGCACCTCCATAGGCACTGGCATTGTTTTTGATGATTTCCACGCTCTGAATATTGGCCGGATCGATTCTGCTGAGGTCATAAGGATCACCCAGAGGGTTCATGGGCACTCCATCCACCACCACCAGAGTGTGCCGGCTGAGGTTGCCCAAAATGCTCAGTTCGTTCACTTCCCCTTTCAGTGCTGTTCCCATGCTCTGCAAAGCTGCAGAATTATCCAGCATTTCCGAGGCATTGGAATAGTGCCTTTCGGGATCAAAAGCTACCCGCACCAGATCAGCCGCACCCTGAAAGGGATTCCCCACCCGCGCAAAAACCCGGTAGGGGCTTAGCTGGATGGGATTTGGCTGCAGCACGATTCGGGGGCTTAGCTTGGCCAGGGGCAGGCTAAGCGGATAATACCCCAAGCGTTTCACCTGCAGTGAATCGCCCAGCTCAATGCTGAAACTGCCGTCCCTGGCACTGCGTACCCGGGATTTTCCGGAGCTGAGCACGGCCCCTTCGATGGGATTACCCTGCGGATCGAATACCTTGCCCCGGAAGAGCTCCGCGGCCAGGCAGACTCCTGCGATCATGAACAGCGCCGTGAGGATCAGGATTCTGGTTAGGTTATGATGTATGTTATCTGTCATTTGCGCCATCCTTAGGGGTAGATGATATTTGGACGCCCCGAATTGGGATTGATCTGGGTTTGCAGGTTAACCCCAAAGAGCTCGCTTAAGTGGCTGCTTTGCATCATCTTTGCAGGATCACCGCTGGAAAGCAAACTGCCGCCCTTGAGGAAGAATAGTTTATCAGCGTGATTTGCTGCCAGATTCAAGTTGTGCGAAACGATGAGAATGGTTTTATGCTGGTCTCGGGAAATGCTTTTCAGGAGGTTCATAATCTCAATCTGATGATTGATATCCAGCTGGGAAAGGCTTTCATCCAGCAAAATGCAGGGGGTCTCCTGAACCAGAGCCCGGGCGATATACACCCGCTGTTTTTCACCGCCGCTAAGCTCGGAAAGCCAGCGCTGCCGCAGCGAAGCGAGATTCAGCATTTCCAGCACCTCATCCACCACTCTCCGGTCTGCATCGCTATGCGCGCGCAATATTCCCAGATAGGGGTAGCGCCCCATCAGCACGGTTTCATAAACGCTGTGATCGAAATCGCTCTTCGATTCCTGGGGAACGAAGGCCAGCAGCCTCGCCATGGCAGCACGACGGTAGCTTTGCAGCTCCTTGTCCTGCAAGAGGATTTTACCCGAGATAGGCTTAAGGTATCCCATCAGGGCATAGAGCAGCGTGGATTTTCCCGCGCCATTGGGTCCGATTAGCGCGCCAAATTCCTCCGCCCCGATCCCAAAGCTTAC
>JAGOGT010000113.1 GCA_017996595.1 Candidatus Cloacimonadota bacterium | reverse complement strand
AAGTTCATCCTTCACGATGAATCGCTGATCGCCAGTTTAAATATCTCCCAAATCTGTCAAGAAAGGCTCGCATGGAACCATCTCGACCTGCTTTTTTCAAAGAACACCAGGAAAGCCGCTTAATGACCTTAAGGATTTTGAACAGTCTCCTCACTTCCTCCGCTCTCACCCTAAGGATATTGCTTGACAATTATAGCCACTTAAATAATCTCGCATAAAGGGTTCGGCAGGATTTTGCCAGGGATAAAAGCTTGGTTGCCAATCCCTTTTATGAAGGAGCCAATATGAAGAAGAATAGTTTGGGATGCATCATCATAATATTATTCTGGGCAGGCCTTGCTCAGGCGCAGATTCCCATGAGTGGTACCAATTTTTCCACCGTGGTTCCCAAAAATAACCAGGAAGCATTTTCCAAGTATTTCACGGGGGGATTTCTCACTTCCGGTTCATACTATCAGTTCCTGAATCCGGGGAAGGCGATCAGCCACATGGAAGCTGCATCGCTAACGGGTTTGCATTATAGTTGGCACGGTTTTGGAAAGCAGACCAAGCCTGCAGCCTTACCGGTTTTTACTGCGGGTTTGCTGGATAATGTGGCTGTGGTGCAAGGTGCGGTGAATAACGATTTGAAGAGTTCTTACCTGATCGATATCGCCAGTTTGGGAGCGGGATACACGCTGCCGATCTTTAAATATGCGGCCTTTTTAAACGTGGGAGCCAAGCTTGCCGGCATTTATAACAGTTCCTGGGGCGATAGCATCAATGCCCTGAACACCACATTTGTATATGTAAGGGAATTCACCGAAGCCGGAGGGGTGCGCAAAGCAGAGCTGAATGAAAGCTATTTTGGAGTGAATGCCGAGGCTGCGGTAAAAGCCGGAGTGCGGGTTTATACCAATTGGTTCGTTACTCTGTCCATGGGCGTGCGCATGGCTCCCGTGAAAGAAGGGAAATGGTATATGCAGTCTGATGTGGACCGGTGGCTTAGCGATCCCAACGAAGTATTTTCTCCTGAGGAGAATTACGCCTGGTGGGTGGATAAGAGCTTGCCGGATAATAATTTTTTCGTCAAGGGCAGCAGTCTGTTCCTGCATTTGGGAATCAGCCCCTTCTATTGATGAAGAAAATCCAGCTTGACAGATAGAGCTGAAATACAAAGCTTAGCGCAGACGGGATTAGAAACATAAGTGTAAAGCAGGTGATAAGATATGGATGAAAAGAAAGAATACAGAGGCATATTCGACGGCTTGAAGGAAGAAGTAGTAGAGGATTTCACCAGGGATTTGGAGCGCATCCAATATCCCAAGGGCAAGGCCATCATCTCGGAAGACGACAATGGCTCGATGCTATTTTATATCTGCAAGGGCAAGGTGGAGATCAATAAGGGCTTAAACAATGTGGAAACACCCTTTGCGCAGCTTTCCATCCTCACTCCGGGTGAAGTTTTCGGAGAGATCGGGATCATTGATGAAGGCCCCCGTTCCGCCAGTGTGGTAGCTCTGGAAGATGTGGAGCTGCTGGTGATGCCTCGTGATGCCTTTATGAATCTCACTTTCAATTATCCGGTGGTGATGTTTAACCTGATGCGCACGGTTACCGGCAGATTGCGTGATACCAATGAACGCTTTGTGGAACTGATGAACGAGATGATCAGCAAGAACCGTCTGATGGCCATTGGCATGGCGGCCAGCAAGATCATTCATGATATCAAAACCCCGCTCACGGTGATCGTGCTAACCGCTCAGCTGATCGAGAATATCTATTCCGGAAGCAGTGAATTCACGGAAAGCATTGTAAAGCAAACCAAGCTGATCGACCAATTGGTGCGTGAAGTGCTGGATTATGCCAAGGGCACCGAAACTCCGCCTTTGATTCAGAAAGTGGATTTGGACAGCTTTTTCCATGAGGTGGTGGATGTATATACTTCGGCGCTGAAAGGGCGCAACATCAGTTTCATAGTGGAAAATAAGGTGAATAACAACGCCGTGTATTTTGATGAGGGCAAGATCCGCAGAGTGCTGATAAATCTGATCAAGAATGCCTCAGAGGCTATTATCAGCGGAGGGGAGATCAAACTGCAGGCTTCTCTGTCCTCAGGCTGGCTGCAGATGTCGGTTTGTGATAACGGTCCGGGGATCTCCAATAAAATCAGGGACGACCTTTTCAAACCTTTCGTATCGGAAGGAAAGGCGCATGGAACGGGATTGGGACTGGCGATCTGCAAGAAACTGGTGCAGGAGCATCGTGGCCGCTTGGAATACATCCCTCTGGAGCCTTCGGGAAGCAGATTTGATATCCGCATTCCCCAGAGCGTTAAATAAATGCTTGTCAAAAAAGGGCTCTCGATTTCTTTGGCTTCAATATAATATTTTAGGGAAGTGAATTATGTCCAGAGTATGCGATATATGTGGAAAATCAGCTCAGGTTGGCAATAACCGAAGCCACGCTTTGAATGCCACCAAGAGGCGTTTCTATCCGAATTTGCACGAGATCCGTGCCATGATCGGCAGCGGGATCAAGCGCGTGAAAGTGTGCAGCTCCTGCCTGAAAGCCAATAAAGTACGCAAAGTAGTTAGCTGATTTAGTTCCTAATAGGAGTTGTGCTGGCGCTGTCCTTCGGGATGCAAAACATTGCTCTGCTGTTAGCTCTATAGTATTTTCGGGAATTATGGGTTTTTACCCAGATTCCCGATTACAGTTTATAGCGGAAAAATACACATATTGGAATTAGCAAAGAAAAACAAAAGAAACCTGATAAGGGGGTTTTGTGCTGATAGAAGAGATTCAAACTAAGGTGGAAGAGAAGTCCGTGCCGCTGGAGGCAGTTCGCAACGAAATTGCCAAAGTGGTGGTGGGTCAGGATGAAGTGATTCGCAAGCTCCTGATTGGGATTTTGGCCAATGGGCATGTATTGGTGGAGGGAGTTCCGGGCTTGGCAAAAACCCTGATCATATCTTCATTGGCAGCGGTATTTGATGCCAGCTTTGCCCGCATCCAGTTTACTCCAGACCTTCTGCCTGCGGATATCACGGGAACCATGATTTATAGCCAGAAAACGGGAGAATTCTATACCAAGCAAGGGCCTGTATTTGCCAATTTTATACTGGCCGATGAAATCAACCGTGCTCCCTCCAAGGTGCAATCCGCACTGCTGGAGGCCATGCAGGAAAGGCAGGTAACCTTGGGAGACAGCAGTATTCTCTTGCCCTCGCCATTCTTTGTGATGGCCACCCAGAATCCCATCGAGCAGGAGGGAACCTATCCCCTTCCCGAAGCCCAGGTGGATAGGTTCATGATGAAGCTGAAGATCAAGTATCCCTCTTTTGATGAAGAACGCCGGATCATGGACAGGATGGTTACCGAGAAGGATGTGCCTCTGGCTAAAGTGCTTAGTCCGGAGCAGATCGCAGATATGCGCGAAACCATGAATCTCATCCATATGGAAGACAAATTGAAAGATTATATCCTGCACCTGGTGCAAGCTACGCGGCATCCCGAACGCTATCCCAGGCTGACGAAACTGCATGGACTGATCGAATATGGAGCCTCACCACGGGCTTCTATTTATCTGGCCAGGGCTGCCAAGGCAAATGCCTTTATCCAGGGACGGGCTTATGTGATTCCGGATGACATCAAGGCCATCGGCAGAGATGTGCTGAGGCATAGAGTGGTGCTTTCCTACGAAGCGGAAGCCGAAGAAATAACGAGCGAAGAGATCATAAACCGCATTCTGGACGAAATCGAAGTTCCCTAAGGGGTAGATTTGTACACGCAAAGCGTTTCTGAGATCCTGAATAAAGTTCGCAGGATAGAAATCCATTCCCGTCTGGCAGTCTCTGAGATGTTCAGCGGCGAATATCACAGCCGCTTTCGGGGACAGGGCTTGGAATTTGCGGAAGTTCGGGAGTATCAGCCCGGAGATAATCACCGGGATATAGATTGGAACGTTAGTGCCCGCCGGGGCCAGCTTTTTATCAAAAAGTACCAGGAAACACGGGAACTGCGAGTGGTTTTTCTGGTGGATATCAGTGCCTCACAGAATATCGGCACCAAAGCCATGTTCAAGCGGGAACGAATCGCAGAAATAGTGGCAGGTTTGTCCTTTTCAGCAGTGGCAAATCACGATCTGGTGGGGCTCATCATGTATTCCGACGTGCCGGAGAAATACCGTTCTCCCCGCAAAGGACGCAATAACGCTCTGGCAATAGTGCGGGACCTGCTCTATCACCAGGCTGAGGGCAAGGCTACCAATCTGAAAGCAGCCTGTGAATATGCCCATAAAATGCTGAAGAAACGCTGCATTGTATTCATTATCTCAGACTGGCTGGATGAGGGCTATGAAAGAGCTGTGAAGATTTTGGCCAATAAGCACGACGTGATTGCACTGCAGATTCTCGATGCCAGTGAATTGGAACTGCCAAAAGCCGGTATTATAAATCTGGATGATCCCGAAACGGGGCAGGAAATATGGCTGAATTCCAATGACGAGAGAATTCGCAAAGCCTATCGCCAGGCCGTGGAAGATAGACAGCAAAAGCTGAAAAGCTATTTCCGCAAATGCAGGTGCGACTATTTGATCATCCGTACCGACGAAGCTTATCTCAGTGCGCTGCAAAAGTTCTTCAGCCTGCGCAGTAAAAGGCGTAGATCCAGATGAAGTGGATGGTAAGAGTAGTCTTGCTTCTTCTGTTGCTGCTTCCGGGAATGCTGAGCGCAGCCCTTTCGCAAAGCCTGGAGAAAGCAGACAGCCTGAAAGTGGGAGATCTGTTTACCCTCAGGATCGAGTGCGATTTCCCCATCGGCAAAGTAAATATCCCCGATTCTCTCAGCAGCTTTGCGATCGTGGCAAATAGGGCCGCAGCCAAGGATAAGCAGAGCTGGATGATAGAAATAGTGCCCCTTAGTACCGGAGCTCTGTCCTTTCCCCGCTTGCAAGTAAGCC
>JAGOGT010000112.1 GCA_017996595.1 Candidatus Cloacimonadota bacterium | reverse complement strand
CCTTGAATGTATGCGCTTTTATTCTCGATGATTACCCCTTCCCCTTCGATAACATCGGTGATGATGCCATCCATGAAGGCTTTCACCTGCACGGGGATGCGGGGTTCGCGCAGCAAAACCTGGCCGGTAACTGCAGAAATGCTTTCCACTTCACCTTCCACAGGAGACAGAACTTCGGTTTTCATGAAGCCCATGCCAAAGAGGCCTTTGTTCTGTGCCAGAACGGTATCTTTGGTGATCTTCTGGCCTGCGGTGATCTTGATATATCCAGACAGCTGACCTGGGGTTACACCCAGCTTATTTGCCAGGTTAAAGGGTACTACTTTGCCCGGTAGCAGAGTTTCGGCTACTACGTCCTCAGCTTTTACCTTGGTGCCTTTTTTTACTAAAACCTGTCCCTTTAAGGGCAGGATACGTTCTTTACGCAATATAATGCTATCGGTTACGGTTAATCCGGCGGAATATGCTTGTCCCATTTTCTCCTCCTTACACCAGAATTTGCTCTGGATACGCTTTCAGTTCCCGCATCCACTTCTTCAGGCTGCTGATTCTTTCGTTTTTCTCAGTGGGCAGACCAAAGGGTTGGCGTCCCCGGGTATCCAACACGATGCCAACTTTGCCACCGTGCAGATCAACAGATAGTTCACGATTCTTTTCTTTATCCAAAATCAGGCCACCCAGGGCTTTAAGGGTTGCCTTGGCCACTTGTCCTTCTTCACAGGGGATGAGGCGAATCTCCCCATAGGGAATTTCCTCTTCGAACTTATGACCATCGGCGAATTCCAGCTTGGCATAAAGCGCGGGCTTACCCATTTTACCTTTACCAACTGGAGCTACGCAGGTTCCTAAGTAAACCATGCAGTCCTTGCGGAAAACTTCCGTAGCAGCCTTGGTGCTGATCTCGGATAAAACTCCCAGATGCGGCATCATAAAGATGCTATCCACGGCCAGACGGGTGATCCCTTCGGGAAGGAAAGCATCGATTAGCATCATCACGGTCTGATTGCGGCGGGGAGCATGTGACAGCACACCACCGGAACCTACCAGCAGATCCAGGGTCATCATATTTACGATGGTGGCACCGGAAGTGCTTTGGCTGAAGGCTTCGGAGATATCACGCTGGCGTTGCATGCCCTTCAGGCTGCTGGCAAATTCCTTGTGCTGAATGAAGGCCAGACGCAGGGCTTCCTTGGCAATGGCCTGTTCCAGCACCAATTCTTCCAGCAGGGAGGGAATCGTGGTGGGACGGATCATCTTGTTCTTGATCATATTGCGCAGTTCGCCTTCGTTAATATCGAAAGGCACCCAACGCATGATATTGTCCAATCCGGAGGAAGCCAGCACATTGGAAATACTGTAGCTCATGCCCAGATTGGCGCTAACGGTGCGATTGAATACAAATTCTTCGGTAAATACGCTGAATACATCCGTGGTAGCTCCACCGATATCCACACCCACTACCTCGATATTCTCTTCTTTGGCAATGGCTTGCATGATATTTCCCACGGCTGCGGGAGTAGGCATAATCGGCACTTGCTCGTGATCGGGACCCATACACCATTCCATCAGCTTGTTATATCCCGGAGCCTGCTTCATCACGTGTTCCATGAAAAGATCGTGTATCTTGTCTCTGGCAGGGCCCAGATTTTCCAGCTCCAGCTTGGGACGGATATTATCGGTAACGATCAAATCAACCTTATTGGCCAGGGTATTCTTCACTTCTTCCTGGGCATCCTTATTTCCAGCAAAGATCACGGGTAGCTTGTAGGACGAACCTAAACGCGGCTTCGGATCAGCACCGGATACCAGTTCTGCCATTTCCACCACGTGTTTCACGGTGCCACCATCTTCCCCACCTGCCATCAGAATCATATCCGGACGCAGCTGACGAATGCGTTCAATCTTTTCATGATTCATGCGCTTATCGTTACTGGAGATCAGATCCATCACGATCGCTCCAGCTCCCAAAGCGGCACGTTCGGCACTTTCTCCGGTCATGGCAGCAACCACACCGGTAACCATCATTTGCAAGCCACCGCCTGCGGAGGAGGTGGATACATAGGCATCAACGCCCACATCACCTTTGCGGGGGATAATGAATTCCCCATTTTCCATGAATTTCAGGTTGGGATTGCCATATTTCAGTCTGGCAAGCTCTTCCATTTCCTGGGTGGCATTGATAACGCCTTTGGTAACGTCATTGAGGGGAGCTTCCACGGTTGTGGGAGCTTCGCCACGGATGGTCTGGCGATATTCGCCATCCACCCATTCGATCAGAATCGCCTTGGTGGTAGTGCTGCCACAGTCTGTGGCTACTATGCGCGTAAGGCGTTTTTCATCGTATTGCATATATCCTCCGCTTCTTCAAGCATTTTTATCTTTAGTTTTGAAAATCTTATTTACAAAGGCTTTCACCTGAGCTTTGCGCCGTGCTTTTTTCAATTTGGCGGCCTGGCGTCTGTCCCGCGATAGTTCTTCATCCAGTTCGTCCATGCGGCTGATCAGCTTCTTGATATTTTCTTCATTCTCCATCATCAGCGCAAACTGCTGGTACTTCCTGGAATCAAAAATGATCTCCGCAAAAGGCAGAATAAAGAACATGGCCTGGCTGCCGATCCCATGCAGGGGACGGATCGATTCGGCAAACATGATTCCTGCGGGAGCCATATGGCGCTCAGCTATAAAGCGTGCCACTTTCTCGATCATTTCCGCAATCTGATCTTCGCTTACGGGAGTTCTGATTTCGTTATATTCTTTATTCATTGGGCTTTTGCCACCGTTATGGCCGCAACTTTTATCGCTCCGGCGGTTTTAAGTTCTTTGGCAGCTTCGTTCAAAGTGCTGCCGGTAGTAAAAACGTCATCCACCAGGATCACTTTCTTGTCTTTCACGGCATCCCGGTTGCAAATGGCAAAGGCACCATGCAGGTTCTTTTTGCGTTTCTCGCGGCTCAGCATGGTTTGGCTGCGAGTATAATGGCTTCTTATCAGCGGCTGGGCATAGGGCATTTCTGCAAGTTTTGCCGCAGCGTAGGCGATCAGTTCGCTCTGATTGTAGCCTCGTTCACGTTTGCGCACTCTGTGCAAGGGAATGGGACAGATCAGATCGTAATCTTTCAGGTCTGCGTCGCTTTGCAGATATTCCGCCAGGGGCACAGCCAAATATCCTGCCGGAGATATGTAGCCATTGTATTTCAGCTGATGAATCAAATCTTTAGTGGTTCCCGCATATTTAAACAGGGAATCGGTTACATCAAAGGCAAAGCTTTCTTTGGCACAATTGGCACATTCAGCTCCGCTAACCACCGCTCCGCACTTGGGACAGCAATTACCGGAAACCACGCTGATCATGCTTTCGCAATTAGCGCAAAGGATATCCTTCTGATCATCGATGCGGCAACCGCAGACCAGACAGGATGGCGGTATCGCCAGATCCAGCAAGTTATCCAAAAAAGCTTTCCAGCGCTTCAAATATCCGCCTTCCATCCTGAGTAAGCACCGTATCGGTGGCACTACGTTCCGGATGAGGCATCATCCCCAGGATATTACGCTCTTTGCTGCATATTCCGGCAATGCCATTAAGCGAGCCATTGGGATTGGCTTCCGCAGAGATGGCACCCTGGGCGTCGCAATAACGGAAAAGCACCATGTCATTATCAATAAGCTCTTTCAGGCCATCTTCGCCGATAAAGTAGTTCCCTTCCTTGTGGGCAATGGGAATATCCAGCACCGTGCCAGGCTCTATCCCACGGGTAAAGGGGCTGTTATTGCTTTCCACCCTCAGGTTCTGATGCTTGCAGATAAAGCTAAGGGAATTGTTCATCAGCAGCGTTCCGGGCAGCAAGCCTGTTTCCGTAAGTATCTGAAATCCATTGCAGATGCCCATCACGAGTCCGCCGCTTTTGGCAAAAGAAACCACCTCACTTACGATCGGCGAAAATCGTGCCAAAGCTCCACAGCGGAGATAATCCCCATAGGAAAACCCCCCAGGGAGTACCACCAGATCAGGCTTCTCCAGATCCGTATCCTTGTGCCAGATCAGCTGTGCGTCGTGGCCGCGGGATTTGAACACGCCGTAAGCGTCATGATCGCAATTGGAACCGGGAAAAGTAATTACGCTAATCCGCAAGTGCCTAGCCCTGCTTTTCCAGTTGATAATGGTAAATCTCGGTATTAGGATTGGCCAGCAAGTCATTACAGATCTTGCCTACCATCATCTCCACCTTACTCTCGTCATCACTATCGAAACTCAGCTCAATGTACTTGCTGATACGGGTATCGGAAACGGAGTTATAACCCAGGTTGTGCAGCGAATTTGTTACTGCCTTTCCTTGCGGATCGAGGACGCTGGGCTTTAACTGAACGAATATTTTGGCCTTGATCATCTTCTTCCTTATATGTATAGTGCTTGAGAAAGCATGATCTTTTTACATAGGGATTTAGTCAATACTTTTGTGAGAGCCAGGGTGACAAAGTGCCAAGGTGGCAAAGTTCCAAAGTTCCAAGGTGCCAAAGTGACAAGGTGCCAAAGTTCCAGAGTGCCAAAGTGCCAAGGTTCCAAAGTTCCAAGTGCTGGAGTGTGGATGTGCAGATGAACATTCCTTCAGAGTGCGGAGCACGATAAGGCAACTGCCCATAGCCCAGCAGTTTACTGGTGGGGATGCAAGTTACAACCATCAATTTTTAGTCCGGAACGAAGGGGAGGACGGCACCCCATTACCTCATTAGTCCTTCGCGCCTATGTACTTAAGGGCATCATCCAGCTTTGGGAAGGTGCGAATGACTCCTGCCGGTAAGTCCCTTTTGCCTATACCTTTTCCCATGCGCTGACCATGCGATGCCCATGCAATTGCCCGGGGATCACATGGCCATCGCATGATAACTCCTTATGGGGCATTCCTTTGAAACGCACGGTCTTCACCCCCTCTGTTTGAAAGGGGCTTGTTGGGTTAATACTATGGTTTGCGGTTTACGCTGGGCATGGACAATAT
>JAGOGT010000111.1 GCA_017996595.1 Candidatus Cloacimonadota bacterium | reverse complement strand
CCAGAAACGTCCAAACGTCGCTGTGACACAGTCTAAAACCAGTCCGCAATAACTCCCCACCAATAAAAGCCTTATCCCCACTTGTCACACCGACGCCCATTTGCAGATTTGGGTGACTCTTTACACTTATCGGGGCAACAGTCCATCACGACCATAGTGTCCATTCCCTGCATTATCATTCTTAGATCGTAAATTCTATATTCTGAATCACTTTCATGTTCTTCCCAAACACCCACCTGGAACCATCCTGGATCGCGATCCCGGATGGTTCTGGGAAATATGAGGCCAGGCATTTGGTATTGAAGGCTGAAGTAATATGGTCAGTATGGGCAGCATGCTGAATGCAAACAGAGAGAGCTATATGCTTATCTCCCAGCTATCTTAACTCTTAATTCATAATTTGTAATTTGCATTAGCGCAGCTTTCATTCTTCATTAT
The DNA here is from genome assembly GCA_017996595.1 of Candidatus Cloacimonadota bacterium. Taxonomy (GTDB): domain Bacteria; phylum Cloacimonadota; class Cloacimonadia; order Cloacimonadales; family Cloacimonadaceae; genus Cloacimonas. The sequence goes on along the minus strand of JAGOGT010000111.1, from coordinate 4,584 downwards.
TCATACATCAGGTGCTTCAGCCCCACGAAAATCTCTCCGGGCTTGGAATGATTTCTGCATATTATATTTGATATTAAAATGTTTATCATCGTGGAGGATAAAAATGAAGCTAACCAGCTATAAACTGCTGTTGCTAATAGTGATAGCTATGCTATTTGCCGGCTCGCTACTCTCGCAGAGCGTGTCTTTCAGCATTAGCCCCGGAGAATTGAAACCTGGGGAAAAAGGAACTATCAAGGCTACTTTGACCATTCCCGAGGACCAGAAGCAGAGCGTTAACCCTCAGGAACCGGAGTATTTTTATCTTCAGGCCTCGCATCCTGAGCTTAGTTTTGGCAAAGTGAGCTATCCCAAGCCCACCAAGGCTGTTTCGGCCGAAGAATGGAATTACTATCCCAAGGTTACGCTCAGCCTGCCTTTCACGGTGAAAAGCAATGCCAGGCCCGGAGCTAAAACGATTACCGCGCTGATGGGATATAATCTTTGCTATGAAAGCGGGATGTGCAATCCCCCCGAAGAAGCCGAAGGAAGCTTGAAACTGAAGGTAGTGGCTGCGGAAACAGCGGTAACTCCCGAACCCCCCTCTCCTCTAATCCAGGACTCCGTTACTCCCGCACTTCAGGATTCCGGCACTCCAGATACCCAGAGCCCCAGCACTACGGAATCCCCAAACTCCAGTACTCCTCCGCCCTGGAGTGAGATTTTAAAGTATATCCTCTTTGCCTTTTTGGGTGGGATTATTCTTAATATCACGCCTTGCGTGCTGCCTATCTTGCCCATTCGCATCATGAGCATCATGAATCAGGCGCAGAAAGACCGCAGCAAGGTGCTTAGCCACACCTTGGTGTACACCGTGGGCGTGCTTTTATCCTTCGCCATTCTGGGAGGGATTTTCATCGCTTTGCAGCAAGCCGGTGAATCGGCAGGCTGGGGTTTGCAGAATCAGAATCCCGGCTTTGTGATTGCCTTAATGGCGGTGGTTTTTGTATTTGCCCTCTCACTTCTGGGCATTTTCGAGATTCATGCTCCGGGAATGACCGCAGCCACGCAGGCAACTGCCAAAGGTGGCTACAGCGGTTCCTTCTTTGGGGGCATCTTTGCCTTTTTGATGGCCATTTCCTGCACGGGGCCTTTTTTGGGAGCGGCGTTGCCCTTTGCGCTGAAACTGGCTCCAGCCCTGATGATGATTTTCTTCCTGATGATCGGCCTGGGCTTTGCCTTCCCCTTCCTGCTGATCGGCTTTTTCCCCAAGGCTTTAAAGATAATTCCCAAGCCTGGCGACTGGATGATTATCTTCAAGGAACTGATGGGCTTCGTGCTGCTCTATCTTGTTTATACACAGCTAAAAACCTTGCTGATGCTTACCAGTGGCGATTACCTGCTGCAGGTGATCTGGTTTATGCTCATTCTGGGCTTCTCAGTGTGGCTCTATGGCCGCTTTGTGCGCATGGAACACAGCAAAGCCACGCAGTGGATCTTCACGATTCTGCCCCTTATTCTCATTATCTGGGCGGCTTTTACCTACCTGCCGATGAAGGAAAGCCACCAAGCCAATGCTCCTCAGGCAGCTCAAGCCGGGGAAATGATCCCCGCTCCGCACGCTCCCGAAGGCTGGTATGTATTTGATGAAGAGCTATTTAATAAACTTCAGGCGGAAGGTAAGACGGTTTTCCTTGACATCGGAGCCGCATGGTGCAAGAATTGCATGACCAATGAGAAAACGGTGCTCTTTACTGATGCCATGATGCAGGAATTCAAGAGCAAAGGCGTAGTACTCTTGAGAGGTGATTTCACCAAAAAGGATGCCAGGCTATTTGAGTGGATCAAGAAGCATGACCGTGCCGGAGTGCCCTTCAATGCACTCTATATTCCCGGCGAAGCGCCTTTCCTCTTTGGTGAATTGCTATCCCGGAATGATGTGAGTGCGGCCCTGGCCAGGGTGCCTGCTGCGCCTGTGCAAATTCCGGACAAAAAGGAATAAGCATGAAGCATTATCTTGTTATCCTGCTGGTGGTTGTGGTTATGGGGATTTCTTCCTGCGACCGCTTCGACCATAATTTTGTCCCTGATGAACAGGAGAATTTCGCTACGGAGCTATTTGAGCCCCTGGAAGCGGATTTCAATATCTCCACGGCAGCTGATCTCAGCCCCGCCATGGCTCATTACGCCGATGATTATCAGCACTTTGGGGTTACCAAAAACGAGTGGCAAACCTTGCTGGAAACTTATCTTGCCGGCGTTGCCGATCCCCAGTTTGAGGTTACATTCAGCAATGTGCAGCAGCAAAATGACACGGAAGCGCTGGCTTCCTGGAGGCTTTTGATCACCGATCCGGCTACCAAAGCAGTGCTGGCGGATAGCCTTTACAGCGCTGAACGCCTGCGCAAAGTGGATGGTAAATGGCTGCTGCGCGGCAATCAAAATACCTGCAATCCGGTGAATAAGCAGCTGGTGATCGCAGAATATTTTACCTTTGACACCTGTCCCGGCTGTCCCGATGCGGAAGTGAAGCTGCATGATCTGGAGCTTCAGTACCCGGGTCAATTCATCTATCTGGAGCATCACATCATGAATGAGCTCCATTTGCCGCATGATAATACCAATCTCTATTACAACGTATTCTCCGCTCCCACCTCGGTTTTCCAGGGCAAGGAGAAGGTTTCCCAGAGTAATGCTACTTCCCTGGCGCTCTATCAAAGCCATGTGGACGCCCTGGTGCAGGTAGATGAGCCCATTCGTTACCAGCTAATCAACGCCACAATCTCCGGCAGGGACTTAAATGCCTCGGTGAGGTTGCTGCCGCAAATCACTCTGGATCAGGCCAATCTGGAGCTTAGCTACGTGCTGATCGAGGAAACATCGGATCATACCAATGCCAATGGCGATCCCTTGCATAACGTGGTGCGCGCTTTGGGTTCGCAGAGTCTCACCGGCGTGGATTTGAACGAGCCGGTATCCATCAGCCTTAGCTCCACGGTGGATTTGCCTACAGACCTGAAACTGGTGGTTTTTGCCCAGCATAAGCCCACCCCCTTTGCCAATAATTCCACAATCTACGGCGGCCTGGTGCATAGCTTCAGCCGCATTAGGAGATAAGATATGAAACACCTGATCCTGCTTATCATGCTGCTAATGTGCAGCCTGCTGCTGGCCGATGCCATGCCAGAATTTCGGTTGCCAGATGCTTCCGGCAAGGACGTTAGCCTGGAATCCCTTTTAGGGAAAGGCCCTGTTCTGATCGACTTCTGGGCGGATTATTGCAAACCCTGCAAGGACGCCATGCCCAAGCTCCACGATCTGGCGGTGAAATATGACACCTTAACCGTGGTAATGATCTCCATCGACGCTCCCAAAAACCAGGCCAAGGCCAAGAACTACCTTAAAACTAAAAACTATAAATTCATCAATCTCTTTGATTGTGATAAGTCTCTGGCCAGGAAGCTGGGGGTGGTTAACCCCCCGCATAGCTTTATTCTGGATAATAGCGGCGAGATAGTATATTCGCACATCGGCTACGAAGCAGGCGTGGAAGCAGAATACGAGCATCATATCCGCATGCTGCTGGGCCTGGAAAGCGAGGCGGAATAAAGTGCTGAAACGTATTCTGCCCCTGCTGCTGCTATCCTTGTTGCTGCTTTCGCTGCCGGCACAAAATACCCTCAGCCTGAATGGTCTTAACGAAGCCAAATTCATCTACCGCACTTCTGAGGACTCCCTGCATGCCTATTTCACCGATAGCTTCGCTTTTAATCTCGGCTACCGCAATTTCAGCTTTGGCATGAAGTTCATTGCCGAATTGCCCAAGCATCCCGTGGAGCAAACAGAAATCTACGATGAACTGAATCCCGAAAGCCTCGTTATGGCCTGGAAAGAGCTCTATGCCACCTATAGCAAGGATGCCTTCAGCTTCCATGCCGGCACCACGGAAGAGACCTTTGGCAATGGCCTTGTATTCCGCAGCTTCCAGGACACCGAATTTGACCTCGATCACCGCATCGAAAGTTTCCTTTTCAAATACGACAACAAGCTGAAACTAAAGGCATTATACGGCGCGGTGGAAAGCGAGAACTACCAGGGCCTCTATGATCTGGCCTACGGTGCGGACGCGCAGTATCCCCTCTTTGAGGGCATCAATCTGGGCGCTTCGGCCGTTTCCTACCGCGATCTCTATACCTCCAATGCCTACAGCAAGCGCGATGTTTTTGGCGGGCGGTTGTTAATTTCCGAAAGTGATTTTGATTTGCAAGCAGAGTATGCTATCTCGAAGCTCTACCACTTACCCAATATCGAATCCTTAGAAGGCAGGGCTGTTTATATCAATGGTGTCGTTGGTCCAAGTAAGTTAAGGATTGGAGCGGCCTATATGCTCTATGACGACTTCCTCTATCGCCTGCACGATCTGCCCCTGGCCAATCATCATAATGAAACTCTTTCCGATGCCCAGGCCACGGGATTGGACGAAGAAGGCGTCCAGGGCTTTGCCACCTATATGCTAAATCCCAATTTGAACGTGAATATAGACTACGCCGAAGCCTGGAACAGCGACAAAACCCGCAAGATGAACGACGCCTATGCCTCGTTGGA
>JAGOGT010000110.1 GCA_017996595.1 Candidatus Cloacimonadota bacterium | reverse complement strand
TAGCTTTCACCCCTTGTTTGGTGGAGATCACGATTCCCGGGAAGCTCGCGGAAAGCTTCTCGAAATCAAGTTTCATAGCCCCTTCGCCGCCAAACATGACCAGGAGGATTCTGCTGCCGTCGGGGATATCAAGCTCTGGCAATGATTCAGCCTGTTCCGGTAAAAGGCGTGCCAATACACCGGTTTTGATAAGCCTTGGGCAGCTATTCATGCTGGCCTTAGTGCTGAAAGGCAGGCGAAAAGCCATGTCCATCAGTTGATACAGGCCGCGGATGGTATTTAGCACCGGCCGCATCGAACTGTCTGCGGCAAAAAGCCCTGCATAAATATAATACCAATCGAAATTACTCACCAGATAGCAGGGAACCTTGGCATATACTGCTATTTCAGCAGCCAAATAGGACGCATCGGAGATAATAAAATTCACCCCGTGTTGCCTTATGAAATCCACTTCAGTGGCCATAATCCGGTTACGGCGATTCATGATGCGGATAATTTCACTTTTAGTGGCTTCCAGATCAACCTGCAGATTATCCTTATGAATAACGCCAAAATCAACCCTGCGCGGATGCAGGCAATGCAGATGGGGAGCTAATGTTTTAAATAGAAAGGCAGGGCGGTCGGTAATAATATGACAAAAGACGCCCCAATTCCCCAAAGCCTCTGCCAGTGCGCATACTCTGGAGGCATGGCCATAACCGTGATTGGAAACGTAGAAAGCTGCGGTAAGCACTATTAAATCCTATTGTAATATAAGTTTGTGATGGCTTTCGGGAGTGCCAATCTCCAGCATCAGCCGATTTGGCATGCAGATGATGGGCAGGGAATTGCTGAAACCCTGCTTAACGCAGCGCTTATCAGCACAATCTGAATAAGTGATGGCTACCTTGCCATTTTCTATTGCAATACGATTATGCGCATCAATAGTAATCTCCCGGTCTTTATCAAGCGCATAATCGCCCCACAGTTGATTATCCTTATAGATAAACACCCGGAGATTTTCACGGGGTTTGGCCACCCAGATAACGGAAACAACTATCGCCACTAATGCCAGAAGCACCACCATAAGGTCACCCAGCCTGAATTCCCGGCGGATAATATCCCTGAAACTGCTCAAGGCTTCCTGCCATACTTGGGCAGATAAACATTACCTGCATAAACGTGCTTCAGCTTTCTGGCCGCAAGATCGCAAGCCGTTTCGATCTGCCCTGTGGTAGTAGCGGGCTTGGTTAAGCGATGGCAGGGGTGGTAAGCAGAAATATGCAGGGGAATGGTGTCATCTATTGAAGCGATAAATTCAGCCAGTTCCAGTATTTCTTTTTGGCTGTCATTAAGACCCGGAATCAGCAAATTGGTGAGTTCAAGGTGCACTCCGGCGTTATACGCGGCTTTGATGTTTTTTAGTACCGGGTCAAGCCTGGCACCACACTGCTGCGCGTAAAACTCATCCCGCATAGATTTCAGATCGATATTCATGGCTTTGATATGCGGCAAGAGCTTATCCCAAGGCTCGGAATTGAGATAAGCATTGGTTACAAGAACGATCTCAATTTCCGGAAAAGCAAGGGCAAAATCATGGATATATTCATACCACATAGTCGGTTCACTATAGGTAAAAGCTACCTGATGTTGCGGTTGTGCCAGCACTATGCTCCCCAGCTCTGCAATACCCAGAAAACGGGTGGGGCATTCCTGCTGGCTTATCTCCCAATTCTGACAAAAGCTGCACGAGAGATTACAGGAATTGGGTCCCAACGATAGAATTTCGCTATGCGGATGAAAGTGGTACAATGGCTTCTTGGCGATGGGATCGAGGGCCAGGCTTACCGTTTCGCCATAGTTTATGGCATAAAGCTTTCCCGCCAGGGCTTTGCGGCCTCGACAGAAACCGCTCTTTCCTTCGGCCATGATGCATTGGCGCGGACAGAGTTCGCAGCGCAAGTGATCGCCTTCCGCATGGTAAAACATCGATTCGCGCATCTAGTCTCCAATTATTCCCATAATTTCATTATAGTATTTATCCACGCATTCCGCATTATCCGTCAAGACCTTTTTCGCCCTCTTCCCCATCGCCTCGCGATATGCTTTATCAGAAGCCAGACTGAGGATATCTTCCTTCAAGGTGTGGCAATCGGACACCATGATCGCGTTATTTGATGCCAGAATCTGCACTGATTCACGGCAAGAACTGTGGTAGGGGCCAATGATGATGGGCTTGGCATAAAAGGCTGCTTCCAGGGGGTTATGACCTCCGAAATCAAAGAAAGAACCGCCGATGATAAGCAGATCAGATAAGGCATAAGCTTGATCCAAAACTCCCAAAGTGTCTATGATCATTAGCTGGGGAGCATTTGTATGTTCAAATTGCGAATATAGAGCGTAGTCAAAGCTGCCTGCCAGCTTTTCAACTTCCGCGATACGATTGGGATGACGGAGCGCTACTATCAACTTCAATTCTGGAATAGCTTTGCTTATAGCGGGTAGCAAGTTCAGAATGAGGCTTTCCTCTCCGGGACGCGAAGAACCCCAGCACAGCACAAAGTCCCCTTCGCTATATCCCCATTGTTCTCGCAAGGTAAGGTGGTTATATTCGGGGAGATTCAAGCTCAGCTTGATGTTGCCCAGGTACTTAACCGGTTTGCTGAAAATCTTGGCAAAGCGCTTTTGGTCTTCCGCACTCTGCGCAAGGATCATACTAACCGGCTGCTCCAGATAGCGGATCAGAAACTTGAGATGAGCGTATCTTGCAAAGGACTTTGCAGACATCCGCGCACTGATAAATATCACCGGGACATTATGCTCCTTTGCCCAGAGAAGCAGATTTGGCCAGATCTCGGTTTCCACAATGCAGATCAGCCCGGGATGGATGGCATCAAGCTGCTTATAACGCAAGTGCTTGATATCCAGAGCCGATAAGAATACCTGTAGCTTATCGCTGATCTTTTGTGCCTGCTTTTTCCCGGTAATAGTGGTGGTGGTTACGCTGATTGTCTTATCCGTTAACTGCGCCAAGAGCTTTTGCAGCAGAGGCCGGATGGCATTTATCTCGCCCACTGAAGCAGCATGGAATAAAATTCCCCGGTGGCTGTTTTTGCCAGTGGCGTTAAGGGCTTCCCGATAGTTCTTTTTGGCTAAATACGGCTTGATAAGCGGGAGGAGCACATAGAAGCAAGCGCTGAGGAGGAGATTATAAAGCTTCAGCAAAAAGTACATAATCTTCACCTGAAAAACAAAAGAGACGCGGATGCGTCCCTAAAGTGGCGGGAGCGACGAGACTCGAACTCGCGGCCTTCTGCGTGACAGGCAGACGTTCTAACCAACTGAACTACGCCCCCGGCGTTAAAATGTTCAGAATTTCTCTCCATAAGTTTGGGAGGGCTTTTTCTGTCAAGACAAAATTTATGCGCTTCACAGTTCCTTGATCCTTCCCTAATCGCTAATGTATTGATATTTATTCCCATTCGATGGTAGCCGGAGGTTTGGAAGTAATATCATAAACCACTCTGCTGATGCCTTTCACTTCGCTCACAATGCGTCCCGAAACCTTCTTCAGAAAGCTTGCCGGCAGTTCAGTCCAATCCGCCGTCATGCCATCCACGCTATTCACTGCACGCAGTGCGCATACCTGATCATAGCTGCGCTCATCGCCCATCACGCCAACGCTGTGAATCGGCAGCAATACCGCAAAGGCCTGCCATGTATGATTATATAATCCCTGCTTGCGCAATTCGCCAATAAAGATTTCGTCCACTTGCTGCAGTAGCTTGATCTTGGTGGCATCCACAGCACCAATAATGCGTACGGCCAAGCCCGGCCCGGGAAAAGGATGCCTGCCGATCAGTTCTTCCGGAAGACCCAAACAAGCACCCACTTCGCGTACTTCATCCTTGAAAAGTTCACGCAGGGGCTCGATAAGCTTCAGCTTCATCTTTTCGGGCAGGCCGCCCACGTTGTGATGGCTTTTTATGGTTACCGAAGGTCCCGAAACGGATACACTTTCGATCACATCGGGATACAGCGTCCCCTGTGCCAGAAAGTCCGCCCGGGCATGTTTGGCGGCTTCTTTTTCAAAAACTTCGATGAAGGTAGCGCCGATAATCTTACGCTTCGTTTCCGGATCAGCTATTCCCGCCAAACGTGACAGAAATATCTCCCCGGCATCCACGAATCTGATTTGCAATTCGGGATACATGGAAAACATCTGCTTCACCCTGGTCGCTTCGGCATAGCGCATCAAACCATTATCCACGAAGATAGGGATCACCTGGCTGCCAATGGCCTTATAGAGCAGGGTGGCGGCCACGGAAGAATCCACTCCTCCGCTTAATCCCAAAATAACCTGCTTATCCCCTACTTCCCTCTTAATCTTGGCAATCGCGCTTTCCACAAAGGATTCCGCGTTCCAATCCGGCTGCAGCCTGGCAACCTTAAAGAGGAAATTGGCGATCAGCTTTTTCCCTTCAACGCTATGCACTACCTCGGGATGGAATTGTAATGCATAGACAGGTAAATCTTTATGCTTGATAATACAATATGATGAATTCTCGGTGGTAGCCAGAACCTGCATTGTTTCCGATATCCGGCTCAGTTTATCACCATGGCTCATCCACACTTGCTGACGAGAGCTAAGGCCTTCCACCAATACATCATGTGCAACAATCTCCAGCTCTGCAAAGCCATACTCGCGGTTTTCCGAGGGCAGCACTTCGCCGCCAAAATGCGTGGCAATGATCTGCATCCCGTAGCAAATGCCCAAAACAGGAATATCCAAGTGCCAGATGCAGGCGTGGGGATAGGGCGCACCTTCATTATAAATACTGCTGGGACTGCCAGATAATACGATCGCCCCGGGAGCAAAATCCCTGATCTGAGCCTCAGACCAATTATAAGGATGAATCTCGCAATATACGTGCTGCGCCCTGATCACGCGGGCAATAAGCTGCGTGTATTGGGAACCAAAATCCAGAATTAGTACTCTATTCACCTTATCTCCTATCGTACAAAGGGGTTATTGGCCTTTTCCAGCCCAATTGCCGTGGCTGGTCCATGGCCCGGAA
>JAGOGT010000109.1 GCA_017996595.1 Candidatus Cloacimonadota bacterium | reverse complement strand
ATCATTTTGGCATGGAAATAATGCGCGGTGGAGAAAATCGTGCCGAAGCAAGAGGAGAATTTATTGGTGCCCAAGGCCAGATGAGGGGGCAAACCGGCACTCCAATAGGCAGGAAGAGAGATCAGACCTCCCCCCCCGGCTATGGCATCGATCAGGCCTGCCAGAAAGATGAAGGGCAATACAATCGCATAATCAAGAGGGCTAAGCTGAAAGGACATGTTACAATTCCGCCTTAAATTCTAGTTTCAATTCGTGTCGGGCATCATCTTTGGGGTAATCCCAAAAACGGTAATCGAGGCTTAAGCTGCTATAGGAATTTAGCCTGTAAACTGCAGAGAGATTGGCATTGGGCACCAAGCCGGCGCGCTTTTGGGGCAGGAAGGCAAAGTAGGAGCTGCCGGATAGCCAGTTATAGGTGAAACCCAGAGAGGCATTTACACGGTATTTTTGCATCCACACGCTGCGATAACTGGGGATAAATGAAACGCTGCCAAGCTTATAAGGTTCGGTGCCATCTTGCTTGCCACCCTTTTCGAGCCCGGTTTTCAGCTCCACCTGCAGATTGCTTTGGGGAGAGAAATTGCGCTGGATATTGGCGATAAGACTATATAGATTTATCTCGTTATTATAGCGTGAATCCTTATCCAGATCCCACTGTCCGGTGAGCCGCGTATTATAGGAAGAAAAGCCTTTGATATCCAGCTGCAGTGCTCTGGTGAAGGAAAAGCTCTTCTCTGCGCTTTGGTATCGCTGATCCAGGCTGCGATCTATCCCCAACTGGAGATTGGCATTCAGATGATTGCGCATCAGATCGAGCCAGAGATTATGCTGCAAACTCTGCTTGCCATAGATGGTGCGGCCCTCATCATAAACGTAGCCGGGGATGAAGAGATAGCTGCGCCAGTCGCTATGCCGGGTGCTTTGCTCACTTAGCACCAGGGAAAGATCATTGCGCCAGCGCTGGAAAAAACTAAGCTTGCTGAGGGCTGCGGGCTTGAAATAGAGGTTCAACAGCGCACTTTGTTCCGTGGACAGGCTGCCATCCTCGCTGGTGATATAAATGTAGTCGTAATCGCCTTCCGGAATGCTCACTCCGGTGCTGTCGTAGTAACCCAGGCCGTTGCCAATATATTGCAATTCCCTGATCTTAGGGAAGAATTCCGTTTGGTTCAGGGAATAATTTGTAGAAAGGCTAAGCGCTTGCTTCAGGAGGTTGTGGCTGGAACGGAGATTGATGAGATCATAGTTGCTTTTGGGATTATCGCTATTGTGAGGCTGCTTCACCAGGCGATGTGTGTAATCCAGATCGAGGCGGTTATTGGTGCTATTGAGAATCTGGCGAAGGCTGAAACTTTGCGATGAATTCACTGTCTCTAAATCATCGAATTCTAATTTGGTCTGGTCTGTGGTGTAGGACACTTGCGAAAGGATGTTGCTGCTGTTTCCATATTCAAAAACAGGATTTAGCTTTTGGATGATCGTTTTCTCGTTTCCTGAAAAGTAGCCATTATAAAGGCCACCCATCCGGAATTTAAGCTGTTTCCAGGCCCAGGCGGTATCAAGCTGGTGGTATTGCAAAAGCGACATATTTAATTCAGCGGGGTAAGGGCCAAGCGCCGAAAAGGTATTGCGCATATTGATAGTAGGCCAGGCAGGATGGTTGGAAGGGATCTGGATATTGAGGCGCACAGCACCTTGTTGGGAATGCTCTGGAATATCTTTGTACCTTAACTGCAGCTCATGCTTCATTCTATCACCATAGGTTATGAAGGACAAATTGGTTTCGCTTTGAGCCAGAGAATCGGGACTGGGGAGGGCAGCAAAATCATACTCCAGATCGGCTTTGCGGTATGATCCAAACAGCGAACTGTTCTTTGCCCGGGATTCATGCTCCAGCTTTGTTATCAGCTTGCCCAGGGTTAATGTACCCTGTGCGTAGATTATGCCGCTGAGGTTATCCTTATCATCATTGCCGGAAAGGGTATTACGGTCATGCATAGTGCCAATTGCTTCGATACCGGCGTCAAAGATATCGCTCTGATAGTTTAAGGCCATATCCAGATTAGCTTTTTGTGAGGGAGCAATGAGTCTCTTTTGCGGAATCCAGGAGCCTAATCCCGGCCCGCGATATATGTATTTACCAGAGGAAAACTCCTCGTAATCGCCATTGCCACTGCCCACATAGCTGAAATTGATACTGTAATTTGCCAGGGAATCACCCGGGGCATATTCGTAGTAATAGGTTCCCGTGGGAGATTGCAGTCTTTTGTATTCACCGGTTCCAGGCTCCACGGTGCTAATTCCTTCTCCCCAGGCTTCATTGTCCCCTGCGTTTTGCAAAGAATCCAGATCGGCAGGGCTGAAATCGTAGAGCAGGGGTTGCTGCTTATCGTCCTTTTGCCAGATGAGATGATGACTGAGATGCAAGCGGGAACTGAGGTTCACGGTAGATGAACTGAGGAAGCCGGATTGGGCATAGTACTCATCGGTGTATTGAAACCTGATCAGAACGCTGTTACTACTCCGGATGAGTTTCTTGAACATTACGGAGCCCTCTGCGTAATCAATATAGTAATCCAGGCCACGTTCCCATCTGCTTCCATCCACATAGAGCTCTTCACTTCCGGCCACTACGATGAAACCGGGCTGAAATTCATTGGCACGCAGGTAATAGGGGCCTTGCTTGCCATCGATGATACTTAGCAGCAGGGAAGTGGATTTCCCCGAACCTGCCGTGTAAGCAGCTTGAATGAAGTGCTTACCTCTGTACCAGGCATTCAGGCCTTCAAACTTGCTGTAATGATCGATGTAGCGCGTTCCCTCAAACTTCCATTCCAGATCACCCATGGCCAGTTCGTAGTTATTGGAAAAAACCTTGATAAATACCTGATCCAGAGAACTAAGCTCCTTGGAATCGCCTTCGGGAGAAAGCTTGGATTGGCTGTCCGAAAGCTGGGCGGAGATATTTACGTTTTTGGCCAGCTCCCCGCTCAGGTTCACGTATAAGGACTGCTTCAGATCGAAGGCATCGTCATCCGAAAAGGTGATGGCAAAGGTTTTGGAGCCCTTGATATCCAGCTTGGCATCTGTTCCCCACAGAGGCGTGGAGCTCGATCTGATCGTAGTTAGCAGGCTATCCGAAAGCTCCTGAACCTTCCAGCGCTGATGCACTTTGCTTAGTTCTGGGGGAATCAATATGAAAGATACCAGCAAGTGGGTGGCAGAAGGCAATTCTTTCAAATGCAGCAGGGCGTTTTGGTAATCCAGGCGGTAATGCACCCCGGAAATAAGGATTAGACTATCGGCATGGATTATTTCGCTATTGCTGATGATCGGGGTATCTGCAAGTTTATAGGTTGTTTTTTTTAGTTCAAGGGGTATCCTGGTTTGAATTACCAGGCTTTGTGCTGCAGCCATACCCCAGCATAGGATAAAAATGGCAGGCAGCAAGCTCCTGATGCAGGACAAGGGATTATACTTTATGGATAACGTAGGTAACCACACCCCAAACGGTAAAATCCAAGCCCTCATGGATCTTCAGGGGCGGGTAATCCTTATTCTCGGGTACCAGCCAGCATTCATCTTCTTTTATGATTAGCCTTTTCACAGTCAATTCCCCGTCCACGATGGCGATAATGATGCGATTATGGGTAGCCTCCAACGCCCTGTCCACGATCAGGATATCATCCGGATGAATTCCCGCACCGATCATCGAATAGCCATCTGCCCGCACATAGAATGTGGATGCCTCATGCTGAATAAGGTGCTCGTTCAAGTCCAGCCTGCCTTCCACATAATCCTGGGCAGGCGATGGAAATCCTGCGGGGATTCTGGATGCCATCAGCGGACGCACGATCTTTATATCTTTGTTGATAGAATAGATAGCCTTGATGGAACCGTCACTATGGGCAAGAGGTGGCTTTTTCATATTTATAAAATCGGACGGGCAGTTCTCACCACCCGCCCATATCTTAGCCTGCTGTTATTTTTTGGGCATGGCTTTTAGCATTTTGGCAATATTGGCACTGTATTTGGGTTCGTTTTGGATTCTTTCCAGATCACCGCGGGCAGCGCTGTAGTTTTTCAGGCGATAATAGGCATTTCCACGCAGCATTAGAGCATCCACATTGCGGGTGTCGGTGGTGAGGGTCATTGTGGTATAGCTGATCACCCGTTGCCAGTTCTGGTTCTTGTTGTAATGAGCAGCCAGGAGCAGGGCCAGTTGGGGATCACGATCGATAGCAATGGACTTCTCGTAGTATTCCACCATTTTCTTGTTATCTTTCATTTCATCGTAGTTTTTCCCGATGAGGGTATAGATTTTGGCAAGTTCGCTTTGTTCGGGATTGGTGGCCACCACTTTTTCCAGATAGTTATTGGCCTGAGCCCAATTCTTCACGTTGCGGTAGAAATTGGCCAGACGGCGGTAGTTATCGCCATCGGGTTTCATTTCCGCAGCTTTCAAATAGTACTTTTCGGCTTCCACAGTGTTGCCCCGGCTTTCATATCTTTCGGCAAGGTTAATAAAGGCAGCCGGGTCTTTGGAAGCTTCGGCATAGTCCCGCAGCACCGCATAGGCTCTGGCTTCGTCTTTGATATTATCAAAAAGGACGTAGAACTTGGAATTGAGTGTTTCCGGGTCGTTCGGCTTGAGCATCAGGATCTGGTCATAATACTTAATGGTATCTTCATATTTGCCGGCGTCCTTGGTGATGATGGTAAGGTTATTATACACTCCCAGGATGTTCTCTTGCAGCTTTTCGGGAGTAATATTCACGGGAACGATGGTTTTATAGATGCTCAGCGCACTTTCATAGTTCTTGATGGCATCGTCGAACAAAAGATCAGTATGGCTTTCCACGGCCATATCAATGTAGGATTTGGCGATATTCAGATTCATCTTTTCCAGATTCAGGCTGATGGAATCGGAAGGCATAGCGGTAGGTGCAGCCTCGTTAAAAAGCAGAATTGCTTCATTAAAGGCCAGGATCGCTTCATTGAAAAGCTGTGAAGAATAAGCTTCATTTCCATTGGCGGCTTGTTCATGCGCCAGGGCCAA
>JAGOGT010000108.1 GCA_017996595.1 Candidatus Cloacimonadota bacterium | reverse complement strand
CCAGAGCTGGTGGATACCGCAGATGCTATAACCGCCGAACTGCAGCAGGAGCTTGGCCCGGATGTCATGATCTATTCCTGGACGCTATATAGTAAAGGCCTGCTAAAGCTGGTCGCCATGGAGAAATGGTTGATCTTCATCATTTTCTGCTTCCTGGTGCTGATCGCAGGCATAAATGTTATATCCGCCACTACCACGGTGATATTAGATAAGAAGAATGAAATTGCCGTGCTGAAAACCCTTGGCGCCAGCGATCGTTCCATTCGCCGCCTGTTAAGTTATCGGGTAGGCCTGGTGGCAGTGGCTTCCATCCTTGCCGGACAGCTTTTTGGCGTGCTGCTCTCCATCTTTGTGGAAAAGCAGGGCTTCTATCATCTGAAAGGCGATGTTTATTTCATCGACACTCTTAGTGCCGATATCTCACTAATGAACCTGAGCGTGGTTTTTGGCGTAGCCCTGATCCTTATCTGGGCTTGCATCAGTTACCCGCTTCGGCAGATTTCCAGGCTGCAGATCATCGAGATCCTGCGCAATCCATAATTCGGGAGTAATAGTAATGCTGTGCCTGGCAGGACGCAATATCTACAAAAGCTACATCGACAGCGATCAGAGCATCCACGTGCTGATCGACACCACTTTGGAAGTAAGGCAGGGAGAGCTGGTTTGCATCACTGGCCAATCCGGCTGTGGTAAAAGCACACTGCTGCACATCCTGGGTCTTCTGGACAGCCCCGATAGCGGCACCGTGAATATCAACGACCGTGAAATAACTGCCAAAGACAAGGATGCTCCCATTTTCCGCAATCGCCAGCTGGGCTTTGTATTCCAATTCCACTATCTGGTGGAAGACCTCTGTGCCAAAGAAAATGTAGCCTTGCCGCTCATCATTTCCGGAAGCAGCAGCAGTGCGGCTATGGCCAAAGCCACCGAACTGCTGGGGCTGATGGGCCTGGCAAACCGCATCAATCGCTTCCCCAATCAGCTTAGCGGCGGTGAACAGCAACGCGTAGCCCTGGCCAGAGCATTGATTAACAGCCCCATGATCGTTCTTGCCGACGAACCTACGGGTAATCTTGATCCAGATCACAGCGCTGAGATCTGGCAAATGATCCTGAAACTAAATAGAGAATTGGGACAGGCCTTTGTAATCGTTACTCACGACCACGAGTCTGCCCGCCTGGCCTCCAGCACCTACAATCTCGCCCAGGGGAAGCTTAGCCTGCTACCCTGATCTTTATGCCCCGCTCCCGCATCTTCTTCACTTTAGTTCTGATCCTGCTGCTCATCAATAGCACCTTCTTCCTGGTGTGGTACGGTTTGGGTGGACGCAAAGCTTTTCGCAATTACCTCGCTTCTCAGATCAGCAAAGCCGTGGGAGGAGAATTCAGCATCGGCGAATTGCATTTCAGCGATCGCCAGCTTACTGCCAAAGATCTAAGTTACAGCATGGCGGATAGCAGCCTGGTGGCAAATGTACAGCGTTTGCAAGTTCGCTACAATCTCTGGAGCTTCATTTTTTCCGGTTTCAAGCCCAACCGCCTGGTGAAAGATATCGACATCCTGCAGCCGCAGCTTAGCTATAATTATACCTATAAACCCAAGCCTCCCAAGGCAAAGAAGCCTTTTAAGATTCCCGATATTGCCCCCTATTTCAAGCGTCTCAGCATCAGCAACGGCTCAGTCAAGATCGGTGCTGAACTGCCACTTAAGATCCTTCAGGAAGGCAAGTTAAAAGCCGGTGAAGAGCTCAGCAATCTGAATCTGACCGTGATCAACAATGTCGGCTCCATGATCAATCTTGAAGCCAATACCAGCAGCAGGGGCCTGATAAAGCTAAGCGGGATATTGCTAAAAGGCCGCATCGTGAATGCCAGCGCCGATATCAGCGATTTGAGGCCCAAGCAGCTTTCCCATCCCGATCTGCAAAACTTCAGCACCGAACTATCAATAGTTGCCAAGGTATCTCAAGATTCCACCGCAGCGCCTATCAAGTACGAAGCCAAGGCTCAAATCTGGAATACCCGCGCCTGGTTTGCCGAGCTCCATGACGTCCATATTCCCTATCTGGGATTTGAAACCAATGGCCGGGATTTTAGCGCCACTCTCAGCAGCAGCACCATTGGCAGCAGCAGAATCAGCGCCGAAGCCAAAGTCTCCGATCCGGGAAAAAACATGAAGATCGAACTGGCGGAAGCAGAGGGAAGCATCGACCTGGGCATGATTCTCCCTCAGCTTTCCGGAGCAGTGGATTTCAGCGCTTCCGCCTCAGGCACTCTGAAAAAGCCCCTTGCCAATCTGCTGGCCTCTTCTCCCCAGCTTTCATACCTGAATTACAGCCTGGGCGGGATCAAGCTAACTGCTGATTATAAGGATGATGTAGCCAGCTTCCAGCTTCCCGGAGCCACTTTCGAGAATCAGGAGATATCGCTTTCCGGCACCTTTGAACCCGGGATCATGGCCTTGGATGCCCATCTTTCCACTGCTCCCTTTGATCCTCTTTTCCAGCCTTATGCCGTGGCTGCCGACATCGATCTCTATGCCATGTTGCTGGATAAGTATCCCCTTGTAAATGCGGTTATCAACAATCTCGATGGGCATTATGGCCAGGCGGAATTGCGCCAACTGGATGGATACATCAATCTCGCTCCTTATTCCGGGGGCGGAAGCTACTTCGTGGATGCCTCGCTGAAAAGTGCCAATGGCTATTCTCTGGAAGCCAGCGGTGACCTGTTGAAGCAGGATCTCGTAGTGGATGCCTCTTTTGTCGATCTGCTTCCAGCCGAAATCTATGCTCAGGAAACCCTGGCCAAATTCGATCCCCTCATCAGCGGCAGCGTGAAAGCCATCCTTTCCGGTGGCAGAATCAGCGCCAGCACTACCATGGACGTCACTCTGCAGGGAGTGCTGCCCTATCACACCAGCCTGGATGGCATCGGCAGCTACGATCTTAAGAGCAAGGAAGCCACCCTTTTTCTGGATGCCACTCAGGGCAATCTCAACGACCATCCCCTGCAGTTTTCACTGGGCGCATTCCTGCAGGGATCGCAGCTTCGCCTCAGCGGCCTAAAGGTTAATGACCAGCTCAGCCTCAGTGGCCGCCTGAACCTGAAGGACTTTACCGACAGCGAATTTTCCCTGGGTCTGTGGAATGTAAACGCCACGGATATTGTGGGTTATTACCCCGATCTCAGTTCCGTGATACCGGACTTTTCAGGACTAAATCTCTTTGTCGATTACAACCTCAACGGCAATAGCTTTGTGGATTCCTGGCTGCATCTGGAATCTGTGGACCTGCTGGCGATTACGCCGGTAGGGATAGATCTGGGCCTTAAGGGTCCCCTGGATGAAATAGCGATAAATGGCTCCATCCGCAATGCCGAAAGGAACTTACTGGATTTGGTTGGCACCGGCAAGCTGAAACAACATCCCGATCTTGATCTGGTGGCTACCTTCCATGACCTGATGATCCAAAACGTGCTGATCCAATCTCCAGTGCTGGGTTCGCTAACCGGCAAGGCCGGCCTGAATTGGAGGAACATCGGCCAAAAGAATTCACCCATGGAGGTTTCGGCCGATTTCAGCGCCAGGGATATCTTCATCGGCAGCTTCCTGATCCAAAATTTCCGCATCAAGGGCACCCAATTCCCCCAGAAACTGATGGTTGAAGAACTGGAGGCAAGTTCCGAAGGCTTGTTCAATCTTTCCGCGGCTGGAGCGATAGACTATAATGCCATCAAGAACGAATACTTCGAAGGCAGCAATCTGCTCAGCCTCAGCGTAAACGGACAGCTTTTCTACTGGCTGAAGAATCTCACCGACTACATCCAGGAATCCTCCGGAAATTCGAGTCTCACCTGCAGCATCGGTACCCTGGACGAACAATTCCTGATCTCCGGAGGCAACATCGATATCAGCGATGGCTTCATACGCCTGCAGGACCAGGCCGAGCCGCTCTCCGGGATCACCTTGAAAGGTACTTTCGATAAAAACCGGGTAATTATTGAGCGAGGACAGGTGCAGATGGGCGAAGGAAAATTGGTTTTCAATAATTTCTTTGAAGCGGAAAGCACCGACCACTTCATGCTGGGCTTTCTGGATCTGGGAATCCTGCGTTTGCTCATCGAAGAGCCCGGCATCCTGGCAAGTATCCCCATGTTTTCACCCAAAAATTCCATCTCCAATATCACTTTAAAGGGCAAAGAGGGACGTTATGCCACCATCAAAGGCCCCTTCGATCAGCTAAGTATCACCGGCGATATTACGCTCTCCAGTTCCAGCGTGGTTTATCCTCCGGATACCGATAATCTCCTGAAGCTTGCTTCCGGGCTGCGCTCTTCAACCAGGAAAAGCGAGGTGGAGCCGGCTCCGCTTCCCTTCAATCTGGACGTAAATATCACCCTTGGCGACAACGTAAAATACGTTACCTACCCAGCCAATATTGCCCTCAATCCCGGCGGCTTTCTGCATCTGCTGTACGATGGCATGACCTTCACCGTTAAAGAAGCACGATTCGTTTCGGAAAGCGGAACCATAGATATCTTTGGGTCGGTGTTCCAGGCGGACAAAGTGGATATCACCATGATAGATTCTCAGAATCTTTTCCGTGTGGATGGCATCTTCTTCAAACGCGCTCCGGATGGCTCGTTGATCACCCTTAGCGTAAGCACTTCCAACGATCTTGATAAAAGCCTCATGGATCGCCTGGAATTCAGCCTCACCAGCGATAATCCCGAAGACCGCAATATCAGCCAGATTCTGGCCAGGCTTCGCTATAGCGGGGAAAGCAACGCTCCGGGCCTGGAGGGTGGCGAAGATAATGGCGGCCTGCAGGACGACGCCCTCAATCTTATCACCGGAAATCTTGATTCTTCCTTGCTTACGCCCATCCTTTTCCCCGTGGAAAACTTCATGCGCCGCAAGCTGAAGCTGGACGATTTTTCGATCAACGCCGGTTTCATCCAGAATCTCTACACCCAATATTCCAATGATTCCAGCCAGTTGGCCGATTATGCCGATTTCGATCAATTCAGCACCGATATCGCCCAATTCAGCTCTTCGATCTTGCTG
>JAGOGT010000107.1 GCA_017996595.1 Candidatus Cloacimonadota bacterium | reverse complement strand
GATTTTACCCATGCTGCCGAACCGGCAATCGCCAAAGCCCTGTATGAGGAACTGATACAAGAATTCGAGCGTCAGGGTTTTCCACCCCAAACCGGGGTCTTTGGCGCGGATATGCAGCTCAGCCTTGTGAATGAAGGCCCCATTACCATCAATCTGGAGTGGACTAACTGAGGCTACAGGTTTCAGGTTACAGGTTTCATTCTCCATTTCCATGCGCTGCCCATGTGATCACCGGGCAATTGCATGGGCATCGCATGGGCATCTCATGGTAAAGGATTGCGCTGATTGGAGTTCAAAGCGCTTGGACAAACTATATGCTTATCTCTATTTCTGGTAGCGCTTTGGATTTCAAATAGCAGTAACTACGGTATGAAGTCCAGGCGGCTCTAAAAGTTCCCTAACAATATGGAACTTACTTTAGCCGCTTGAACTCCATTCCTTCAGACGACATTTCTGTAACCTGTCTGGATAAAAGATAGCTGTAGAAAAAACCCCGTACTGGAATGGTACGGGGTAATCTGATTTTAATCCTTGCCACATAATGCGGCATGGCGTTTGCTTAGTTAATTATTTAGAACAGAGTGTAGCTGAATCCCAGGCCCAGTATTTCCTTCCATTGCACCGCGTGTACGGCTTCTTTTTCATAGCGGAGTTCGAAGGTTAGATTGGCAGAAATCAAGCCCCACAGTTTGGCAATGAGGGCATTTTCCCAGCTAACGTCGAGGGCTTTCCAATCTCCATCCACGTTGTCGCTTTCAGAATTGAAGAGCGCCTGATAGAGGCCTAAGCGGCTTTTGAAATTGGCATCCATCATGGGCAGCTTGGTTTTGTATTCGGTTACCGATTCCAAACCGCCGTCGATGGTGGTTTCCATTTCGCGGGTGAGGTCGGGTTGCAGGGCTTCCCGATTCAATCTTTCGCGGATTGCCATGCCCAAACGGGTGTCCAGCGAGGAATTTTCGCTGCTATAGAATGAGCGCATGGCACCGGCAGATTCCGTGAAGAGCATGGGATTTACAATCCGGGTGAGACTGGGATCGGATTCATCGATGAATTGCGATTCCATCTTCACGGCAAAGAAAGGATCCACCCAGCCTTGGGTAGTGAAGCGGAAAAGCGATTCCAAATCGATCTTATCTGTGGATTTCTGCGGAGTTTGCCATTCTCTTTCGCCACTGGCTTCCACCTTTTGGAGATGGGTTTGCCCGAAGGCCAGCTTCAGGGTGGTCCTGTTCAGCAGCCAGGATTTCAGCTGCTTTTCCGCGCTGGTATTGGAAGTGGCCACCCAAGTGATATTACTGAGTTCGGTTCCCACCCAATCGCTATTATAAGCGCTCTGAGTGAAGCTGAAATTGATGTCGGAATCCAGCTTCCAGGGTTCGGCTGCCAGCATCAGAGGCAGCAACAGCAGCAGTATAACTGCGTATTTCATCGGCGCAGCTCCCTTATGCCCAAATTCCCTTGGCATTGAGGGCAAGCTTGATCTTTTCGATGAGGCTGGTTTGCACCGCGCCCATATCCGCATTACTTACATGAGCGCTGATTCCGAAGGTTATGGCAGCAGCATCGGCGGCAGAAACGGCTACAGATGCGGCGGGATCTTTTAGCACCTTTTCTTCGCTATTCACCACGGCCAGCAGCAATTCGCGGGCTGTAGCCATGTCTGTGGCTCCAGGAACGACAATAGCCATGTCGATCTTGCGGGTAGGCATGGCAGAAAAATTGGTGATGATGTCGCCAGAGAGTTTGGCATTGGGAATGATGATCTTACGGTTGTCGCCGGTGAGCATGGTGGTGCTGAATACGCCAATGTCATGCACGGTGCCAGTTTGGCCTGCACCCACAATGCTATCGCCCACTTTGAAGGGCTTGAAGAGGATAATCATCACGCCGGAAGCGAAATTGGCCAGGGTGCCCTGCAGGGCCATGCCTACGGCCAAGCCGGCAGCACCGATGATGGCGATGAAGGATGTGGTTTGCACTCCCAGCCTGCCAATGGCGGCAATGATTACGAAAATCAGCAGTACGGCATAGATGATATTGCTGATGAAGGAGGTGAGGGAGGGATCTACCTTGCCTTTGGTCATCATTTTCTTCACCAGATTGGCGATCATGCGGGCAATCCATTTCCCGATGAGGTAGATAAGAATTGCGGCAAGCAGCTTCAGGCCAATGGTAGATAATAACTGCGGAAGCCTGTCCATGATGGATGTTACGTCTTGAGGCATGTTATTCTCCTTTCTTTTCCGCGTCCTGAGGCGAGGGCACTGTTACCCGCAGCCCGGGGATCACGGTTCACTAAGTGTTTATAGTAATGATAATCCCTCTTTTGTTTCTACCAAACGTATTATGATAAATATATTATTTACAGGCAGTATAGTTGGGGCCTGGCTGCTTGTGAGCAAGACCTGTAACGCATATAGTTGAAAGATAGTTACTCTCAGGAGATGATGTCCACCGGGATGTTCTTTTTATCTTTAATCTCCTGGTACAATTGCAGTAATTCGGTGTTGTGCAGCCTGATGCAGCCCTCGGAGGCATTGGTGCCAATGGAAGCGGGATTATGGGTGCCATGAATGCCGATGCCACGCCAGGTTTTTCCGGAAAAAGAACCCTTGGCTCCCGTGTATAGCGCGATAAACCAGGGGCCATAAGCACCTTTGATCTCGCCTTTACCATCTCCGAAATCATGCGTCCAGGCGCTGGCATCCTTGATGTAATTCACTTCATAGTGCCCTTCGGGAGTGGCATTATCGCCTTCTTTGGCCTTATCGGCAGGATTCTTGCCCAGGGCCACAGTGTAGCTTGCCAGCAATTCACCATTGCGAAAGTGCTGCAACCGGTGCTTGCTTTTGGTGATCAGGAGGTAATCACCCTTGCTGATATTGCGGGGAAGCCTTTTGGCATGGCTTTCATCGGGACTGCGCTGCAGAGTATCAATTTTCACCGAAGCTTCCACTTTCACGATCTTCACGGAGCTGCTGTCGGACTGAGGAACGGGTAGGGGTGGCTTTTTAACGGGGTTGTGGGAGCGGTTAAAATACCAATACCAGGCCACAAGGAGTGCCAGAATTATCACTAAAATAACGATTAAACAGGAGGTGCCCCTGTTTTTTCGATGGCGCAGCAGGTGTCCATTACGGTCTTTTATATCCATTTATTCTCTCCCGGAAAGCGATGGAACAAGGCTTTGGGCCATGGGAACTTTTGTCAACTGCAAAAGCAGAAAACATCGTTCCATGATAGAAAAACCTTGAATGAGACAGCCAAGGCTTTGATAATATCCCAGGTGCCTGCCTGTATTACAATCCTAACCTTCAAAGATATAATTCTTGACATTTATTTCTCATCAATTTACCTTGCACTTACTGTTTTATTAGCCTGTCCGCATCTCTGATAGTTACCTGTTTAGGGGCTGCCAGCTACGGCAAAGGGAACGATTATTACCCAGGGAGGTATTGGTGAAACGCCTGATAGTAAGTATAGTCTTGTTAATACTGGTTAGCTTTGCGGCTGCGGGATTGGTAAATATAAATACCGCTGCGGCTATAGGCTCCGGCTATTTTGGTTTTAGAAGCGGTGTGCAACACGCCGAATATGAAATAGATGCATACTTTGGTGGTGGCTCTACCAATCCTGATTTGTACATAATGCGTTTCCAGCCTCAGGGTTTTGTATTGCTGGCAGCAGAAGCGCAGGCCACTCCTATCCTGGGTTATGACCTGGCCAGTGTTTTTCCCGAAGGTGAGCTCCCTGCGCATATTTCCTGGTATCTTCAGCAGTATTCTCTCAGCATTCAGGAGATCCGCAATCATCCCGAATGGGCTATCGACCCGCAATGGGAAGCTTTGTTGCAGGAGGATTATTCCGCATATCAAGTTACCCGGAATGTGGCTCCAATCCTAACCACTACCTGGGATCAGGATTGGCCCTATAACTCTATGTGTCCCACGGATGGAAGCGGATCCGGGGGACATGTATTGGTAGGAAGCATCCCTACGGCCATGGGACAGGTGATGAAAAGATGGAATCAACCTGTACACGGAACCGGATCGCATTCCTATAATTGCCCCGGATATGGCAATCAGAGTGCCAATTTTGGTGCCACCACCTATAACTGGGACGCCATGCCAAATAGTACGACCACGGTAAATACCGCCATTTCCACCTTGCTGTACCACTGTGGCGTAGCTGTGGATACGCAATATTCACCCACTGGTAGCGGAGCTTATCCTGAGGATGTATTATTTGCGCTGGAGCATTACTTCGGTTATCACACCGCTGCGGAATTGCTAAATGCTTCTGCTTACAATGCCAGCACCTGGGCAACCATGCTCCGGGGTGATCTGAATCTGGGGCGTCCGGTATATTACGGCGGAACAAGTACCACGGTAGGGCATGCCTTTGTGCTGGATGGATATTCGGGAACTAACTATTTTCACGTTAATTGGGGCTGGGGCGGACTGTATGACGGGTATTTCTACCTGAATAACCTTAATCCCGGCTCGGAAAGTTTCAATCTGAATCAAAGAGCCATTATGCATATTTATCATCCGGCCGTGCCCTATCACGACCTGGCATGCACTTCCCTTACCGGTCCGAAT
This sequence comes from Candidatus Cloacimonadota bacterium, assembly GCA_017996595.1. Lineage (GTDB taxonomy): Bacteria > Cloacimonadota > Cloacimonadia > Cloacimonadales > Cloacimonadaceae > Cloacimonas. Next base: position 488 of record JAGOGT010000107.1, on the reverse strand, counting down.
TCCGGCTGGGTGAACCTTCCTTACACTTTTACAGCCTCGGTTACCAATGAGGGCATGGTTACCCAAACTGCATATTCAGTAAGGCTGATGCGGGATGGGGGAATCTTACTGGACTCTGTGGCAGGTACAGCGCTTATCTCAAGTGCCACCAGAACATTTGAGCTAAGCTGGACGCCGCCTGCAGCAGGTAACTATAGTTTATATGCGGAAGTGCTGCTAGCCCCCGATACCAATCCCGATAATGATATCAGCCCCACCCTGGATTTCAGCAGCACCATTCAGGATACCGATCCCCCCACGAATGTTACCGCCACGGATATGGGCAGCACGTCCGTAAACATCTCCTGGACTGCTCCATCTGCCAGGCCGGATCTACCCTCAAGGGTACTGCTGGGATATCGGGTATGGCGGCTCTTCTCCGAAAACCAATCTGATGAATCCACCTGGATAGGCCTGACTCCCAATCCCCTTACGGTATGCACCTATAC
>JAGOGT010000106.1 GCA_017996595.1 Candidatus Cloacimonadota bacterium | reverse complement strand
CTATTGGGCCAAAATAGTAAATGCACAGCCCATGAGCGCTTACAACATGTACATTCCTGGCGAAGATACCAGCGAGGAAGACATGATGAAGATGGTGCCCCGCGGCCTTATCATCAATCGCTTCTGGTATATCCGCACCGTGGATGCCAAGGCTGGTGAGCTAACCGGAATGACCCGTGATGGGGTGCTTTACTTTGAAAATGGCAAGGTACAGCATGCGGTTAATAACCTGCGTTTCAATGAAATACCTCATGATGCCACCCGGCGGATTCTGGCCTTGGGAAAAAGCATTTTAGCTTCAACCTCAGCCATGCTGCCCACAATGCTGATCGATAACTTTAATTTTGTGGATAAAACCACATTTTGAAGTTACAATAAAAAAATATGTTGACAGAAATTCGCGATAAGAAACTCTGTGTATTAAGATGCGATTAAACATTCCCCTTAGCATATTCCTTATGTATCGGGAGTGCCAATGGACCAGAATGTTCGATCCCGAAATATAAGGAGATACCCATGCCAGACAAAACTCTTATTTGTAAGGACTGCTCCAAGGAATTCGTATTCACCGAAGGCGAACAGGAATTCTACAAAGAGAAGGGACTTCAGAACGAGCCGCAACGCTGCCCGGACTGCCGCAAAGCCAAAAAGGCTGAGTTCAATCGCAACAGATTCCAACGTCGCTAATTTTATCTAACGTACAACTAATCTGTTAAACGCCACTGCCCCCGCGGTGGCGTTTTTCTTATTTTGTGAAGGAATGGAGTTCAAAGAGCCTAAGGAACTTACGCGTTATGAGTATCCATACGGGCTCTTTGGACTTCATGCCGATCGCAGCTGTTTGAAGTCCAAAGCGCTATTAAACATAGACATAAGCATGCAATTTGTCCAAGCGCTTTGAACTCCAATCAGTACAGCTTCCATACATTGTACATATTGGCTTGTAAGCTGCGCCCTGAGCACCACCAATGGATTTCACAGGAGACTCTTGAGCGGTGAATGTCCAAGCAGTTTCAGGGGTCTATGCAAGCTAAAAGCATTGACAGAAAACGCAGTATTTAAAGCATGCTAAAAAAACATTAACAGAGGAAACAATGCAGAATTACAAGCATTTCGACACCATCCAAGTGCATGCCGGACACAAGCATGACCAATATAAGAGCGTAAATCCGCCCATCTATCAAACTTCCACCTTTGCCTTTGAGGATGCAGATGACGGCGCAGCCTGCTTTGCGGGCGAAAATAGCGGCTACATCTACACCCGTCTGGGCAATCCCACCATCCGCCATCTGGAAGATGCCGTGGCCGCCATGGAACAAGGTTTTGGAGGCATCGCCTGTGGCAGTGGCATGGGTGCGGTTTCCACCGTTTACATGGCCTTTTTGGGTGCCGGAAGCCACATTGTCTCCACTGATGCCGTATATGGTGCTTCCCGCAGCGTTTTGGAAAAGCATTTTTCCCGCTTTGGAGTGGAAGCCACGTTCGTGGATACCAGTAAGCCCGAGCTCATCGAAGCAGCCATCAAACCCAATACCAGGCTGCTCTACATCGAAACTCCCGCCAATCCCACCATCAGCATCACCGATATCTCTGCCTGTGCGGCAATTGCTCGAAAGCATCATCTCAAGCTGGTAGTGGATAACACTTTCTGTTCGCCCTATCTGCAGCAGCCGCTGGTTTTAGGTGCGGATATTGTGCTCCACTCTGTTACCAAGTTTATCAATGGCCATGCCGACGTGGTGGGTGGCATCATTGTTACCAAAACCGCGGAAGATCATAAGCTGCTGTATAATGTGATGACTTCCATGGGTCCGAATATGGATCCGCATCAGGCCTATCTGGTGATCAGGGGTCTCAAAACCCTGTCGCTACGCATGGAAAAAGCGCAGGCCAATGCCATGCAAATCGCTGAATACTTAGAAAATCATCCTGCCGTGGCCTGGGTTAGCTTTCCCGGCTTGAAATCGCATCCCCAATATGAACTGGCCCAAAAGCAGCAGAGTGGCCCCGGAGCGATGATTTCCTTCGGCCTCAAAGGCGGACTGGAAGCCGGCAAGAAGCTGATGAACAGCGTGCAACTGGCAGTATTGGCCGTATCCCTGGGCGGGGTGGAAACCCTTATCCAGCATCCCGCTTCCATGACCCATGCCAAGGTTTCCGCCGAAGCCAAACTGGCGGCAGGTATCACGGATGACCTGGTTCGCTACTCAGTTGGCATCGAAAATGTGAATGATTTGATCTCCGATCTGGAGAGAGGACTGTAGGATTTCCCTTGACTGATATCCTCAGGAAATTAGGCTTGCACCAAACACATAAGGAGATACATCATGGCCGTTAAGATTGATAAAGACACCTGCATCGGTTGCGAAGCCTGCGTGGGCGTTTGCCCCGTTAGCGCTCTCAGCATGGTAGATGGCAAGGCACATTGTGATGAAGGCACCTGCATTGATTGCGGAGCCTGCATCGCCACTTGTCCCGTGCAAGCCATTTCTGAATAAGTTTGGTATGACAACCTGGCATAAGGGAAGGCATCGTCCTTCCCTTGGTCTTATCTACAAAACAAGTGAGGATTAACATGAAAAAGCTTTATATACTAATAGCACTTATCTTTAGCATCTCCCTTTGTCTGGCCACCGAGGTGAGTGGCAATCAATCCGGAACCTGGACTCTGGCCAATAGCCCCTATCAGGTAATCGGCGCAGTATCTGTTCCAGCCGGAAGCAATCTGAATATCGAGCCCGGAGTGCTTGTCCAGATCATGGGCAGCTACCAGATCACGGTAACGGGAACCATGACTGCCAATGGCACCGAGGCTGACAGCATCCGCTTTGTGAAAAACAATCCCCCCACCCTGTGGCCAGGCCTGCGCTTCGAAAATACCTCCCAAGCCAGCAACCTGCAGCATGTTTACATTGAATATGGCACCTACGGTGTCCGCTGCATGAATTCCCCCCTTACGATCAGCCACAGCCGTATTTCATTATGCGAAAAGGGTATGGAGCTATATGGGATTGGAACGGCCAATCCGGCTACCGTAACCGTGCAAAACAACATCATCGAAAGCTGCATCCAGAATGGCATCCTTATCGCCCAAAATAGTAACGCCATCGTGCAAAACAATGAAATCCGCTACAATGGCACCGGAGCTCAGTTCCGGGCTGCCATCCAGCTTTCCAATCAAAGCGCGGGAGGCAGCAATGATCCCACGATTTCCGGTAACCACATTCACCATAACCTGAAGCAGGGCATTTCTGCCTGGGACGTAGCTTCCTCGGGAGCGATCAATCCCACCATCACCAATAATGTGATCGAATATAACTACACCGGCATCTATCTTTTGCAGGCCTCCGGCTATGTGGCCGATAATCAGATTAATAATAATTTTATCCCCGGAGATATGAATTCCGGCGCGGGAGTGATGGTTTCGGGAGTAACTTCCGAGCCCTATTTCGAACGCAACACCGTAACCGGTAATTACACAGGATTTTACATCACCAATAACGCCATGCCCGTGCTGGGCGACCTTGCTGAGAATCATCAGTGGGCTCAGGGCGAGAACATCATCGCGGATAACATCGACGCCAATGGGATCTTGCATTCGGTATTTTGCGATGCCTATGCCAATTCCGGCAATACCATTAAGGCCGAAAATAACGACTGGGGAGTATATACTCTGGCAGAAATTGCCGTGGGAATAAACGACCACAGCGACAGTGCAGCGCTGCCAACGGTGGATTATGATCCATTTCTTAATCCCGTAATCCCCACATCGATCATGGGCAGCTATACTTACCTTGGCCCTCATCCCATCCAGGAAGCAAGGCTGGAACTGGTGGGAACTACTACAGGCGACGTGTTGGAAAGCATTCCTCTACCCAGTGCAGATTTTAGCGTCCAGGTGCCCGTTTTAGAGACGTTTTACGCGCAAGTAGTGCTGACCAGTAGTGTCGATAGCAGTTTGCTTTATGGAGTTGCGGGTGGATACCGTAATCCCACTGTCTTTGCCCCCGGGGATCTGGTTCCGGTGATGGTGGGGATTATCGAAGTAACCAATTTTGCGCTGCCGGATTATGAACTGATGGGCGAGATCTATGAGGAAGAAGGCGTTAGCTATTACCCGATGCTGCATGGAAAAGGCGTGTATGGCTGGAATACGATAGACTGGCTATATCCCGTGGGAGACTTTTTATTCCTGAAGTGGCATCGGCGTAAGGAAGCTGGCCAGGAAGTTTTGATTACCCTACCCCCCAACACCGTCTATAAAAAATATCTGAATATCTTATCCGGAGACACCTGGCAACAAACGGAAGTGATGGACATCAATGGCACCCTGAGAGTTTCCACGGTGAGCGTGCAAAACTGCACCACTTTCCCCGGAGCTCCGGAATATCTGCTTTTCACCCGCAAGGATAGCCAGAATCAGGTGCTCGACAAGATTATCCAGGCTTCCCCACAAATCACTATTTATCGCTATGAAAACGGCCGCGTAGCCATAAAACAAGCCATACTGCGTTTTGGCGATCCCGATCCCCTGGATTTTGGCGCGTTGTGGCTATATGAGGATCAAGCGCATGATCTTGATCCTGGCAGCCTGGGCTATGATCCTGAGTATGATGATGCCAGTCCCGCTCCCTGGGATCTAAGGCTCTTTTGGCAGGCACCTGCGCCCAGTCAATATGCCTGGACGCATTACCGTATTTATCGTAACGATGTTGTAATCGCCGAAATTCCCTTTGCGCAAAGCGAATATACGGACAGCACCTTCGATCCCAATGTCACCGGCACCACCAATTATTGGGTGAAAGCCTGGGATGGCAGCATAGAATCTGGGGCAACTAACTTTGTGTGCGTGATCATCGTGGATAATGAAGATGAAGTGGCAAAGCCCCCAGTCTTCAGCATCTATCCCAATCCCGTGGCGATCTCTGCATCTCAACAACTTCAGATCAAAGCCGAGAATCTGGGAGATAAGGCCGCCAAACTGGAAATCTATAACCTGAAAGGCCAGAAGGTGCATAGCGCTGCCATTACTGGGAACAACGCCTACTCTTGGGATGGCAAAGATATAAGCGGCCAAAACTGCGCCACCGGCATCTACTTCCTGCGCGTGCAGACCCCCGGTGCTAAAACCCTGAACAAGAA
>JAGOGT010000105.1 GCA_017996595.1 Candidatus Cloacimonadota bacterium | reverse complement strand
ATATGTGCTTCAACTTGGGTATCAAGGGACTGCTGGAGTTCAAGAACACTCTGGTATTTATTGGTGCTGGAGACTGGGAACGAGCTGCCAATGGTATGCTGGCTTCCAAGTGGGCGAAACAGGTTGGTCGAAGAGCGATTGAGTTATCTGAACTGATGAGGAAAGGTAAGTGATACCGATCCCGGTCGAGATTGATGCCCTGCTGTCTATCCTAAACCTCCCAAAGGAGATGGGTGACAACGGCATCTTCAAAGAGCATAAGGCTATCGTCATGGAGACGGTCAGAACTCTTGTTTTGGATAATCATTACCAGGATGCAATACGCAACGATTACCCTGATGATGATCCCTTCCTGATCTCTTTTCGTTTTGGGTTTTCATTTCTAATGCTGCACTCCACTGTCGAGTTTCTCAATTTAAAGACCCTGGGCGAGGGAATAGTCAAGACCGTAGGTTTAGACCAGTCTGCTACCGAACTACTCACCGGACTCCGGAGGGGTTGAGACTCTACGGTGAAGGTTACAAAAGCCTGATCATCACAGGCTTGAAATGACCTCCGGACTCCGGAGGGGTTGAGACTTTTGCACCCTCGGTGACTTGACCATTGTTTACTGTAACTTGAAATGACCTCCGGTGAGTATTAGAATTGTGGGACGGCATTATACGTACGTATGATGTTCAGAAACACATGTTTGGATTGTCAGACATAGTATCCTGTATGAGATCCCTTCCCGACGCGACATTTAGAGTATGTGAACATATTTGTCAATTCATTATTTTCCACACATTCTTGTTTAAAAGTAACTCATAATAGTTGATAAGGCACCATATTCAGGCACTTCTGGATGATTTTTATTCCGTCAAATTGGTAGTTGAAATATTTCCACAGACTAAGCTGCGTACGCATTAGCAACAATTCTCCTGAACTCGCTAATGGCGCGGTGCCCATGCGATCCCCGGGCATTTGCATGGGCATCACATGGGCATCACATGGGGAGCGTGATGAAGAGTTAAGAGGTTGAGGGGTCTAGAGGTAGTTCGTAGCTATTTCATTATTTTCATTGTATTTTTCATTGCATGTTTCATTAAGTAAAAGGGCGACCCGCCGGTCGCCCCTACAATTCAGATGGTTTTCTATGAATGTTATTGTTCGCCCATGCTCAGGTTTTTCAGTTCGCTGAGGCTGATTTCCTTATCCGTAGTGGGCATATAGGAAATGCGGATGCGGTCGCCAAGCGAAGTGATGGGCAGGAAGCTGCTTAAATTGCTGGTGGCGATATAGATATTGCCCGGTTTTTCTTTCAGCACCAGGTAGTAGAAGGTGCGGCCATCTTTGATGTCGCTGCCGATGCGGGCAATGCTGCCTTCGAAGCTTTCCTTGGCCAGCGAACCTTCCGGCAGGGTTCCGATGCGGCTTCCCGCCAGTGCCATCTGATAGTTATCCCTGGCGCTTTTCATGTTTTCGCCCACGCCCACGGTGGAGAAATCGCTAACCGAGACGAAGGAGAACATCTTTACCAGGCCGGCGCTGTCCTTTAAAGTCATGAAGTAAGTGGGTTTGCCACCCATATTTACCAGGATCGGGAAGGTGGCGCGGTATTTGAAATTTTGCACCTTGCCTTCGGCGGATTGCATGGCGGCATATTCGGTGGCTCCGGAAACCCTGTACAGATGCGATTCCTTGCTGCGGGTATCGGTAAGGCTGAAGCCCACAGTGCCTTCGTCATTGCCCACGCTGGAAAGCCCGGTGTAAAAATAGCTGCGGTGGTCTTTTCCAAAGATCACGTTATAGCCTTCGGTGAGCATCAGCATGTCCCTTTTGCCGAAAAGGGTATTCCAGAAGCCGCGCACATATTTGCCCCACCAGTTCAGCTGCGGCATCACAAAATAGGCAGGCTGAGCTCTATCCACCCAGGCCGGAATGCGGGAATCGTCAAAGCCTTCTTTGGTTTTTATTAGTGGATAGTACTTAATCTCTCCCGTTTCGGCATGGATGGTGGCCAGGCCGGTAGCTTCATTGGCCAGCACGCCAATCTTGTGCGTGTAGGTGGTAATGGTCCAATATGGTTCGCCCTGATCGTCGATCTCAAAGGTGTCTCCCGCCAGGCCTACGCCGGAAAAACCATGCTGATACAGATGGCGATAGAGATCCTGAGCAAAGCAGGAGTTCTTTTGATATTTAATCTTGATGGGCTTGCCATTTAGCTGGCGCACAAAGGTGATATCCTGGGGATTGGTGGCCGAAACTTTGATGTAACCCGGAGTGCCATCTGCGGTATTGGCCAGCCATTTGAAGAATCCGCTGTGCAAGAGGGGAATCACCCAAAAGAGCTTGCCATCCACATTCTGAATGGTTGGGAAGCCAAGGGACACCCTGCTGCCCAGGGCAAAATCCTCTCCCAGCTTCTTTTCGGCCAGGGAAGCGGCAAAATGCTGATCGATGATGGGCACTTGATCCAGATTTACCGGCGAAACCAGCTCGCTGAATTCGGTGCTTTTCACTTCCCCAATAAGGCGGCGATACCTTCCCGCATTGAAGATGCCGCTGGAGAAAATGGCGCTGATAAGCAACCATGCCCCCATAACGATGGCGATGTATTTGACGGGTTTCTGAAGCCTGGGGATGAAGATCAGAGGGCATAAAACAATGATCAGAGGCACAATCCACCCCGTGAAGCGCAGGGACAGGGTAGGCATCACAAAATAGAGCACGAAGGCTAAAACTATTAAACTAATAACGATGGCGCTAAGCTTGCTCAGCTTGATCTTGCTGAGATCGAGCTTGATATTGGCATTGGGCCTGGGATGGGGCTGCATCATATTGGCTCCCTTTAGCATTTATTTACGGCCAGACTAAGAGGTGCGTGATATCTGTCAATGATCAAATCGTTTGAGGAGGTGGAGATGGCGGGTGGGATGTGGGTAAATATCCACAAAAGGGCTGGCAGGGGAATAAAATAATTGACCCTGAGGCAAAGATATGTTCATGCATGTGCTAAGCAATAAGCAAATAGCTATTTAGAGCCTATATTCCGATTGGCGGATTTATGTGAAAAATGGCTAAAATCATCATAAAAGGACAGTTTGGCGTTTTTTTTACTTGACAGCTTGCTGCAAATGTATTTATCAACGCCAATAGTTAGATATGGTGTGATTATCGTGTGTTATAAGTACTATCTGTTTCCGCTTTCTTTTTGCGATTTATCGGTTATAATTGAATAAGCTTCAGTACTGAAGCTATAGAACAAGAAAAGGAGTGATGTATGAAAAACATCGTATTAGTCGCAATTATACTTGCACTTAGTGTGGGTATGCTTGTCGCCCAACCAGTTTTTGGGGCACGTCTTGGCCTGAACATGGCCAACATTTCCGGTGAAAATGTCGATAATAACAACATGAAGCTTGGTTTGAACGCCGGTGCCATGATGCAATATCCGATCGCCGAAAACATCCTGTTTCAACCCGAACTTCTTTACACCATGAAGGGTGTGAATGTTGATGCCGCCAATGATCCCTATTGGAGCCTCAGCTACATCGAAATCCCCATGCTGGTAAAGTACAATGTGAATATGCCCACCATGAAGATTCAGCCCTTCCTTGGCCCGAACCTGGGTATGCTGATGAGCGCAAAATATGGCTGGGATGATGACGATATGGACATCAAGGACGACATGGAATCCATCGAACTCGGTTTGAACCTTGGTGCCGACGTGATCTTCATGAAGAGCTTCATGGCCGGTCTGCGTTATAACATGGGTCTCACCAATATCGTTAAGGACGCCGAAGATGATGATACTGTGAAAAACACTGCCATCATGCTGAACTTTGGCTATATCTTTGGCCAGAACGACTAATAACTTATTTACAATCACAAAAAAAAGCCCGGGTGAATATCCGGGCTTTTTTTATGTTTCCATCTCTCTTCGCATTAGTCCTTTAAGCCTATGGATAGGGGTGCAAAAGGTGAAGCTGGCGAAGGCGTAGATGACTCCTGCTTCGCGGGCTTTTTTTATCCTTTAGCCAAACTGCGGTTCGTAATCCCTTTGGCTACCAGTTCGTCTTGTTCTATCAGCCAGGCTTCGATGCCGATTTCTTTGATGCGTTCGTTGTTCTTCAGAATGAAAGGATAGTGAGCACTAAAATCCCTTAGCAACCGGCAGGGAAATTCATCGCAAAAAGCACATACTTCCAGGCCTTTGGCTATGGCGCAAATTCTGATCTTGCAATCCGGATCACCGCAACCGCCAATGCAGGCAGGGCAGGTTTCGTGCTTTGTGCATAGGTCCTTTAAGACCTTCCAAAAGGTATCAAATTCCGGATATACTTCAGCCCCCCAATATTCCCAACCATCGTCCTTCATAGTGTCATACAGCGTGTTTGCCTGTACGGGAACGGTGGCAATGATGCTGCACATGCGGCAATTCAAACCGCAGTAGGCGAGATAGGCTTTGGAATCTTTCATGTAATTACCTCCATGGTAGTGATTAATTCGTTCATAACTTTCTGGCGTTTCTCACGCGATAGGGAATGCAGTGGTAAGCTATTATCGCAGTGGATGGTATCCAGTTCCCCCAGCAGGCGGGCAAGGCCGTAGTCTTTCAGTAGCTTAGCCCACTCATGCGGGAATTCTTCCTTGTTCCAATAAAGGTTTAGCAGGTGGGCGTAGTCATCCAGCAGCCAGAAATCCTCGACGGGCATGGCGTCTGACTTCAAAGCCTGATAGGGCGGTTCTTCGTCCCACTGGTAGCCTTTTTCCCTGGCAATGGCCTCCATGGGTGTATCGGGAAGGATCTTCAGCATTCCCAGTTGAATAGCATCGGGCAGGGTTTGGGCCAGTTCGTCCAGGGAATCCCACGCGGAGATAAGATTTTGACCCGGCAGGCCTACCAGCAGATCAGCATGAATACGCACCCTGGTACGCTTTTTCAGCTCCAGTAGTGCCCTGCGCACCTGTTCCCACTTGCTGTGCCTTCCACAGGCGGCAGCGATATTGTCATCCGTAGTTTGCACCCCGATTTCGAAGCGGATGAGGCCCGAAGGAGCTTTTTCCAGAATTTGGTAATCAGCCTCATCCAAGAGCTCCGGATAGATCTCGAAATGCACATCGCAGGGCCAGTTATGGTCGATAATATAGTTCCAGATATGGTGCGCCAGGGCTTTCTGGGTATTGAAGCTGCGGTCGATGAACTTCAAGGTTTTGGGCTGCAGGGCTTTCAGGG
>JAGOGT010000104.1 GCA_017996595.1 Candidatus Cloacimonadota bacterium | reverse complement strand
GCCCAGTATTGCTGGAGGGTGAGGATGATGTTTTGAAAGTTCATTTATGTTCCTTGGAGTGTATTTCGCAGAGGTTGACAAGGGAAGACAAATCGTTGCGGACAGAATCCAGTACGGTGCTGAGCTGTTTTCCCTTTAAGGTATCGGGATTGGGGAGCTCTTTGGGCTCGGGCTGATGAACGGCTGATTGGGCATCGGCAGCGATATTGGCGATGGCCCCGCGCTCGGTTTTGAGCTTCTGGCGTGCCCCTTCGATGGTAAAGCGCTGAGTGTAGAGCATGTCCTTGATCTTTTTCAGCAGCAGGATGTGATCCTCACTGTATTTTCTGATCCGGCCTCCGGCTTTCTTGGGCCTGAGAGCGCTGAATTCGCTTTCCCAATAGCGGATCACATGGGGCTTCACGTCGATCAGATTGCTTACTTCACCTATCGTGTAGTAATATTTCTTCATGCTCTGCCTCCTTTTAGGGCTCGCCACCAGGATAAAATTGCCAGGATGAGCGCCAGGCCCACAAAGATAAAGGGATAGTGGGGAATATGGCGGTATAGCGGAATGCGGGAGCAGGTATAAAGCGGGGGTTTGAGGTTGCTTACCTCGAATAAACCTGCCTTGCTGATGATTCTTCCGCAGGGATCCACTGCCATGGAAATGCCCGTATTGGCACTCCGGAAGATCTGAATGCGGTTCTCCACGGCACGGAATTTGGTCATCACCGCATGCAGCCAGGGGCCATAGGAGGTGCCAAACCAGGCGTCATTGGTGATATTCACCAGATAGTCCAGCTTGCGTAGCTTGCCATCCTGCCGGGGAATCGCCATCCTTTGATGGATATTGGCAAAGGCCAGCTCATAGCATATCGAGGGAGAAAACTGATAGGCACCGCTGCGGTAATATTGCAATTCTCTTCCAAATTCCCAATTAGCCTGGCCAAACTGCAGCTTCCAGAGCATAGGAAAATAGTCCAGCCACAGCATGCGTTCGCCGATGGGTACCAGAATGTTCTTGTAGTATAGCTTGGAAAAAGTACCATCCGGCTTGAAAAGCGCCGCGGAATTGTAGAAATAATCGTCGTTAACATGCTCCGGTGGGGCTTTTTCATAGTGGGGAAAGCCGGTAAAAATCTCCAGATGGTAGCTTGTGGCCAGCCGGTTCAGCTCCCTCATGGATTTGGGATCATACATCAGATACACGGGCATGGCGGCTTCGGGAAAGATGATCAAGCGGATGGAATCTTGTGCAGCCGCACGGCAAAGCAGATCATACTTATCCAGAATGCGGCGGTAAGCAGCCATATCCCACTTCTCATCCTGAGGGATGGAGGGCTGCATGATGGCAATATGGGGATCATGTTTCTGCATGGGGAGCAGTTTCAGGCTATAAATTCCGTAGGCACTCCAGATTGCTATAATGGCCGCTATCCATACCAGGCAGCGGGTTTGGCCTTTTATTACTCTGTAGAGCAGCATGTTTATCCCCAGGATCAGCCCCGAAATCAGGATCACCCCGCCTAAATCTGCGATTTGAATCAGCCAGGTATAATCGGAGAGAGAATAAGCAGTATTGAACCACGGGAAACGAGTTTCACCGAAATTCTGCAGGAATTCAAAGCTTAGCATCACACTTATGAAGCCAAGTTCCCCCAGCTTGGGGAATTGCCTTGCGATCAAGCGGATCAGATAGAAGCTCAGCCAATAGAAGAAGAAAAAGATAATGCCAATCCCTACCAGGCCTCCAGGGGTTACCTCGGAAATCCAATAGAAGATAATGGCCATCTGGATCAGCGAAAATATCGCCGCGCCCATCCATATCCTTGCCTTAGCTATTCTTAAATAGTGCCACAAGGGAATCCAGGCAATAAACACCAAAAAACCCAGGTGCAGCGGTAAACGCGACACGCTTATCAGCACCGCAGAGAGTAGTACCCAGATGAGAGAAATCACTATTCTACCTGCTGATACCCTATTTTCAGAAACTGCACTTCGCTGCCTTTGCTTAGCACCAATACGTCCCCGGCAATGCTCATCAGCACATCCCGGCCATCCAGAGGCAGAAAAGCGGGGCTCATCTGGCTGGTAAGGCCGCTGTCATCCAGAGTTATGGCGTTATTGTAGGCATCGTAAATGCTCTGTCCCGGCTCGCTTTTCACGAATTGTCCCAGCGACGAAAACACGTGCGAAGTGTTGTTTGTGGCATCATAACCCACCACGTAGTCCCGGTTGCAGCTCAGCAAATCCAGTTGCTGCAGTTCAAAGCGGCCAAAGCGATTCTGTTCGCTGCCGTCCATGGCGGAATAAACCACGATCTCCGAGGCAGCCTGATCGAAAACATAGAGCGTTTGATCGCCACTTATTGCCAGCAGCGATGGCTGCGAACTATTCTGCAGTTCCAGGCTGCTCATTACCTCTCCGTCATTGGTAAATTTCACTATCCGCCGCGTTGCCAGATCCAGAGCAAAAAGAGCCCCATCCGGAGCGATGGCGATATCGGAAAGATTCAGGAAGTTACCGGTGCCGGTTCCCAAGCCACCCACCACGTTTTTCAACACGTTACTCTTATAAATGGCGATCTCCTGATCCTTGGCTGCAAGGGCAAAGAGATCTTCGCTGAGGGGGTTATAGAGCGCTTTTTGTGCCGGCTTGGCCAGGCTAAGCGACGCACTGAGGCTGAATGATTCCACGTCCACGGGGGGACGGGACACGGGTCCGGCACAAGCCATCAGCAGCATCAGCGCCATAAGTGCAAGCAGAAGCTGGAGTTTCATTTATGCTCCTCTGATCCTGAGATCACGCAGTTTGCCCTGGATACTGGTTTTATTGCCAAAGCGGTTATATTCCAGGGTATAAGCAATATCGATGAGGCTGTTTTTCTTTAGCAGGGTGAGGTAATCACCCAGATTATAGCCGATCAGATCAAGGGGCATGCCATCCTTAACCACCTTCAGTTTCAGGTGGTTGCGCCCCACATTATAGGGATAGCTGGCTACCAGAACATTATTGGTTAAGAACACGGGACGGGTATTTTCAGGCCCGAAGGGGGCAAAGTGCTCGATCGATTCCAGCAGTGAGGCATTGATATCATACAGTTCGATCTCGTGATCCACCATCAGAGGTGGTTTCACTTGTTCCAGCCTGAGGTTATCGGCCACATATCTGGTCAGTTCATTCTCAAAGCGATCGATATACTCCTGATAGATGGTAAGTCCCACTGCATATTTATGTCCGCCAAAGCTATGCAGATGTTCATCGGTATGTTTCAGGGCTTCAAAGAGGTCAAAATCCGCCACGCTACGCCCGGAACCGCTGCCAAAGCCATCTTTGAAGGACACCATGATCACCGGACGGTAATACTTTTCCACCAGTTTGGAGGCCACAATTCCGATCACGCCCTGATGCCAATCATCCGAAGAGATCACCATGCAGGGGGTATTGGAGAGGTCTTTGTATTTCTTGTCGATGATCTCGCAGGCTTCGTGGAAGGTCTTTTGATCCTCCTGCTGGCGCAGTGAATTCAGCTGTTCGATGATCTCTGCCAATTCCGCACTGCGGGCTTCATCCGTGGAGATCAGCAGTTCCACGGAAGTAGTAGCGCTGCCCATGCGTCCTGCGGCATTGATGCGGGGAGCGATTCCGAACACGATATCGGTGGTATCCAGATTCTTCTGATTCATCCCGGAAATGTTTATTAAAGCATTCAATCCCAAGTTCTTCTGCTCTTTCAAGTGATGCAGGCCGATCGAGGCAAAGATGCGATTCTCAGAAGTTAAGGGAACGATGTCGGCAATCGTGCCAACCGCAACCAAATCCATGTATTTAAGGATATTATCCGTATCGGCGATGCCCCTTTTGTGATACACCGCCACCAGCAATTTGTAGGCAACTCCCACTCCCGCAAGGTGTTCATAGGGATAGGTGCAATCCTTCAGCTTGGGATTGATGATCGCATAGGCCGTGGGCAATACGTCCTTGGGATTGTGGTGATCGGTGATAATGATCTCCATCCCCATGCCATTGATCGCGGCAATCTCCTCCAGAGCATTCACCCCGCAATCCACACTGATGATCAGCGAGGAACCCCTTTCCCGAAGCGCATCCAGGCTCCCCAGGGAGAGTCCGTAACCGTCGATCATGCGATGGGGAATATAGAAATCGATCTTGGCTCCCAAACGTTTCAAACCCAGATACAAAAGCGCCGTAGCCGTGGTGCCATCCACATCGTAATCACCAAAGATCGTGATTCTTTCGTTTGTGTCTATTGCCCGGTTGATTCGCTCTACAGCCTTGGCCATATCAGGAAAAAGGAAGGGATCCACCAGACCGTTGAGAGCCGGATAAAAGAACTCCTGAACTTCTTCCGTGGTTCGCATACCTTTGCGGTACAATAGTTCCGCTGCCAGCTTGGGGATCTTGAACGCGCTGCAGAATTCATCCACCATTTGCCTGGCAGCATCATCCAGAGCGGCTGGAACCAGCCATCTTTTGTCCATCTTTTCGCCTTTATTTATATTTATTTAAGTCACATCAGCAGCCGCGGAACTTTTCACATCACACATAACACGCTGTCCCAAAGCTGTTTCACCCACCTGACCTCATAAATCCCATCATGTAAGATACGCCAATAATGTAAAGAAGTTTTTTTTGAGGTTACAGGTCGTAGTGGCGGACTCCGATCCGCCATGCCAGGGAAAAGGGAACAGGGAAAAGGGGAAAGTGGGTGAGTAAGGTTTCAGGTTTAAGTAGTGGAGGGGTGGAGGGGTGGAAGGGTGAAACACAACTCAAGCATTTCGTTGCAGGTGTCCATAGCGTCCATTTAGTCCATATTGTCCATCGCTGCTTGTACATCGTACATTGTGAATCGTAAGTCCCAATATTTATGCTCTTTAGCGTAGCTTTCATTCTTCATTTATCATTCCCATGCGCTGCCCGGGCATTTGCATGGGCATCACATGGGCATCACATGGGCAGCGATTTGGGACACAGCTATCTCACAGTGAAACTCTCACAGCCCCGCTCTCACAGTGAAACTCTCACAGCCCCGCTCTCACATTTTCCCCTTGCTCTCCTCCTTAGTATCATTATCTTTATTACTAAACCGTTTAATACTATAGAAAACAATAGCGAGGTGCGAGATGTCCAAAGCACATATGCTGGTGCTGGGCTTCCTGAAAGAGAAGCCCTTCCACGGTTATCAGATCGGGCAGGTGGTGGAGCAAATGCATTTTCCCCACGGCTCGGGGATAACCTTGCAGGCGATCTATAAGGCGATCCAGGCGCTGCAGAAAT
>JAGOGT010000103.1 GCA_017996595.1 Candidatus Cloacimonadota bacterium | reverse complement strand
CGCTACTTTAAACGTGAAGAGGTTGGTATCAAGGACGAACTCATGAATCTCTACTGGAAGAAGGCATGAACCTTAAGTATCAGTATAACAAAATCTCTCAGTTGCAGCTGATAAAACAGCTTGGGGTGCGGGAAAAAGCTCTTCCCACTCTCAAGAACAAGGAATCAGCGCTGCGCCTGGAGGTTAAAAAAGCCAAAGATAAGGCTACCGAACTGGATGCCATGGTTAGAGCCAGAACGGCTGAACTGGACGTATTCATGAAGCTTTTTACGGAATTTGATCCCTCTCTCATCAAGATCAAACATGTGGAGATCAAAACCCGAAAGATTGCCGGAGTGAAAACCCCTCTCCTGGAGCAGATCGATTACGAAGTAGCGCCTTACAATCTTTTCAGTGCGCCTTCGTGGTATCCGGAAGGAATTGCCATGCTTCAGGATTTATCCCGTTTGCAGATCGAGCGTGAATTCTTTCTGCGCAAGATGCACATCCTGGAGCATGTGCGCAAGAAGACCACGCAGAAAGTGAATCTATACGAGAAAGTGCAGATTCCGGCCTTTGAAGAAGCAATTCTGAGGATCAAGCGCTATCTGGAAGATGAGGAAAACCTCTCCAAAGCTGCGCAGAAGATCCTGAAAAACAGGTTGGATAAGGAGGAGCAAGCATGATCGAAAAGATGCGAAAGTACTCCTTTGTGCTCTATCATCTGGATTATGAAAGCTTTATCCAGAATCTTCAGCAACTGGGGCTGCTGCATATTATCCGCAGCAGCAATGGCAAGACGGAATCTCAGATCCAAAATATGGAGCTGATAAAGGATTACAGCGAGTGCAGCACCTATCTGCAAAAGCTGAATTCTTCTTCTCCCATCCAGGCTCAGCCTCTGCCTCCCAAAGCGCTTTTTAATAAAATCACCCATGCCCGTGAGGAGAAAGATAAGCTTCATCATCAGCGAGACATCCTGAAAAAGCAGATCAGGGATCTGAGCCCCTGGGGTCATTTTGACTACGCCCTGGTGCAAAAGCTGAAAGATGCAGGTCTTAGCATCGATTTTCATACTTGCCTGAAGAATCATTTCAAGCCCGAATGGCAGCTGCATAATCCTCTGGAGATTATTGCCGAGAAGAGTGGGATTCTCTATTTTGTAGTTATCTCCGATGGCGGTTCCCCCGCTCTGGAAGCAGATAATTTCTCTTTTCACCAGCATACCCTGCAGGAATTTGAGAATCAACTGAAAGAGCTTGAGCAACGCATTGCCGATATCGATGAATACCTGAAAAACATCGCTCCCACTGCCATGGAGATCTTTAATGGCGAGATCAGGCAACTTGGCAAAAGCTATGACTATGAGGATGCTCTGGAACAAGGCCAGAAGGAAGCGGATGATCATCTGCGCCTTATCAGCGGATGGATTCCAGTTAGCCTGGAAGCAGGATTGAAGGAATTTATTGCCAAAAACAATATCATTTCCTTTTCCGAGAATGCCAGATTGGAAGACAATCCTCCCATCAAGCTGCGTAATAACTGGTTCTCCCGTCTTTTCGAGCCCATCAGCAAGATGTATATGCTTCCCTATTACAATGAATTTGATCTAACCCCCTTTCTGGCGCCTTTTTTCATGATCTTTTTCGGCTTCTGCAATGCGGATATTGCCTATGGAATCGTGATTATTTTGCTGGCCTTATTCCTGAAGATGAAATCCAAAAACGCCGCCATGAAAAGCATGATGACGCTCCTGATGTTCTTTGGCACGGCCTCGATCATCATGGGCTGGATTATGGGCAGCGCCTTGGGTTATGACCTGAAGCAAATCGGCGGTCTGGGTGAAAAGATCATCATCCAGAATAATGACCAGATCTTCCGTTTTGCACTTTTATTAGGAGTAATCCAGATTCTCTTTGGAGTTCTCATCTCCACCGTTAAAGGCATTGCCCAGAATGGTTTCAAGTATGGTTTGGCACCCTTTGGCACCTTCCTGCTGATCGCAGCTTTTTCCACGCTGGGAGCTCAGCAATTGGGAACGGATATCAGTGCGGTGCAGCCCTACCTGAAGTATCCTCTTTATGCTGGCCTGGCCCTGATTTTGCTCTTTAACAATCCCCCCAAGAATATCATCGTGAATATCCTCGGAGGCATCTGGGCATTGTACAATATCGTTACCGGATTCTTTGGGGACATCCTGTCTTACATTCGTCTCTTCGCTTTGGGCGTTTCCAGCGCGATTCTGGGCTTTGTGGTCAATTCCATCGGGGCTCAGATGTCCGGTATTCCCTATATTGGCCCCGTAATCTTCGTTATCTTCATGCTCTTTGGCCATACCTTGAATCTTGCCTTGGGCGGTCTTAGCGGCTTCGTACACCCCTTAAGGCTCACTTTTGTAGAATTCTATAAGAACGCCGGATTCTCCGGACCCGGCATTGCATACAATCCTTTCGGAAAAAAAGAATAGGAAATCATAGGAGGTATAAATGCCTGATTCCTTACAAACAGTAGCACAACCCATTGTCGCAGCCATGGCGGGCGGGAATTTGCCCTATTTCCTCGCCTGGATCGGAGTGTTCCTGATGGTCGCCTTGTCCGGTGTCGGAAGCGCCTGGGGAACAGTTATCGGTGGCAGCGCATCCGTGGGCGCCATGAAAAAACGTGATGATATCTTCGCGAATTGTCTTATCCTGTCGGCTTTGCCGGGTACCCAGGGCCTCTATGGCTTTGGTGCGTTCTTTATCCTGCAAACCCACATCACCCCTGCTATCAATATGATCCAGGCCTGCGCCATTCTTGGTGCGGGAATGATCATGGGCACAGTGGGTCTCATCTCTGCCTATCAGCAAGCCCGCATCGTGGCCAATGGTATCGAAAGCCTGGGTTCCGGAAATGACGTATTTTCCAAGACCCTTATTCTGGGCGTGTTCCCGGAGCTTTACGCGATCGTTGCCTTTGCCACCTGCTTCCTGATCGGGGGAGTTATTCCCCAATTGGGATAATAAGCAATTCAGACACGTACTTAACAATTAAAGGTGTGGCTTGGCTCACACCTTTTTTGTTATCTCCCACAAATGATCACAAATGAAAGATCACAAATAGGCACAAATGTATCTCTGTAATGAGCCCTTCTTCATCTTCCATACAACCATGTAAAGCCAACCTAATCTTCCTCTTGATAACCTCCTGACAATTTGTTTGGAGACTATCAGGAGTTGGACTTGTAGCTATTTACAAGGTTCTTTGGAAGGTGTGAGTTTGATGGAAATGAGCTATCTCAGCAGGAGTCATTTGCGGCTTCCTCAATTCTAAAGCAAGCTCAACTCTAAGCGCCGCAAAGGATTCCTGCTAACAAACCCCTGCTGCTATTTGTGCCTATTTGTGATCTTTCATTTGTGCCCGTTTGTGGGAGAAAAAACAAAGCCCGGAACTTGAATCCCGGGCTTATTTATATCTTGGTTTAACTTAGTTTATTTCTTTTTTGTAAGGTGCTGCATGGCTTGCTTCTCTTTGTGGGTAAGTTTGTTCAGGTCGATCACCAGATTACTGGCCACAAAGATCGAAGAATAGGTACCGAAAATGATACCCAAAACCATGGCAAAGGCGAAGTCATGAATCACGCTACCACCGAAGATATACAGCGCCAGAGCGGTGAACAGGGTGGTTCCGGAAGTGATGGTGGTACGGGATAGAGTTTGATTTATCGAGCGATTGAACACCTCGGCAATGGGTTCCTTGCGATGAATCTTCAGGTCTTCCCGAATCCGGTCGAAGATCACGATGGTATCGTTGATACTGTAACCCACGATGGTAAGCAGCACCGCAATGATCTGCACGGTGATTTCCTTGCCGGTGATGGCAAAGATCCCCACAATGATGAATACATCATGGAACAAGGCCAGGATGGCCATTAACCCGAAGGTAAGCTCAAAGCGGAACCAGATATAGATAATCATAGCCACCAGGGAGATCAAGATTGCCAGCATCGCTGCCGTACGAAGCTCGCCACCAACCTTGGGGCCAACTTCGTAGATCTCGCTGATCACATCATCTTCCAAATCCTTGCCTTTCACATATTCCGGGAGGTTTGCCTGGATGGTATTCAATACCTTGGTTTTGGTATCCAGAGAGGCATCGCTGGCTTTTCCGGAGCTTTTAATCTTGATCATGAAATCGGCATTTTCCATAGCGCCCACGTGCTGAATTTCCGCTTCCGGGAAGCCATTGGCTTTCAGAACACTGCGTAGCTTATCAATCTGCAGGGGTTTCACAGAGCTGTCCGTGGGCTTCAGATTCACCGTGGCGGCCACACCGCTGGTGAAATCGATACTCCAGTTCAGGCCATTCACGATCAGTCCGCCTAATCCGGCCAGGATCAGGATAATGGAAATTGCATAAGCATAATAGCGAATCCCAACGAAGGGGATATTTGTATTTTGAAATATTCTCATCGGTAGTCTCCCTTATATACTTAGGTGATCTTTCGTACCTTTCAGCACAAAAGTATCCAGAATGGAACGTACCAGCACAATCGCCGTAAACATCGAACCGATGATACCAATAGACAGGGTAACGGCAAAGCCACGAATGGGGCCGGTACCAAAGTTATAGAGCACTACCGCGGCGATCAGGGTGGTGAGATTGGAATCCCAGACCGTGATCACGGCACGCTTATATCCTGCATCCACAGCACTGCGCGGAGTTTTTCCATTATCAAGCTCTTCCCGGATGCGTTCATAAATCAGCACATTGGCATCTACAGCCATACCGATGGTGAGGATGATACCAGCAATACCAGGCATGGTGAGCGACGCGCCAAAAGCGGTTAGCATCGCCAGAATGAAGCCAACATTGAATACCAGGGCGATATCGGCGATAAATCCGCAAAGCTTGTAATAGAAAAGCATAAAGATCACTACTGCCAGCAGTCCAATGATCCCCGCCAGCTTACCGCTGCGGATACTATCGGAACCCAAAGTAGCTCCGATAATCGAAGTGGAGATTGGTTTGATGGGAGCGATCAGGTTACCGGTATTGAGCACGATGGAAAGGTCATTTGCTTCCTGAGAAGTGAATTTTCCCGTAATCTGTGCACGGCCACCGGCAATGCGTTCCTGAATATTGGGAGCGGAATAAACCACATCATCCAATACAATGGCCAGGCGCTTGCCCACGTTATCGGAGGTAACTTTTTCGAACTTACGGGCTCCATCACGCTTCATCTCGATGGAGATATAGGGTTTATTGGCAACCCGGGGATCGGTGGAAGTGGCAGAACCGTATTCCACCTTGGCTTTGGCCAGATCGGCACCGCTAAGCTCCGAAGCGCTGGAAAGCACGTAGAGAGCTCTATCCGCGCGGGCAGTTT
>JAGOGT010000102.1 GCA_017996595.1 Candidatus Cloacimonadota bacterium | reverse complement strand
ATGATGAAGCCAAAGCCCACCAGATAATTCCAGCGGAAGGATTCTTTTAAGTAGAGCACAGAAAAAACGCTGAAGACAATCAGGGTGATCACTTCCTGGATGGTCTTCAATTGATAGGCGCTGAAAGTGCCATGCCCGAGGCGATTGGCCGGAACCTGAAAGCAATATTCAAAAAAGGCAATGCCCCAGCTAAGCAGAATCACCAGAAACAGGGGGGAACTTTTATACTTCAGATGGCCGTACCAGGCAAAAGTCATAAATACATTGGAGATAAGCAGTAAGAGGATGGTGCGCATGGGTGTCCCGCTTAGTTTGAGTAGTAATCCAGAGGGTTGGTAGCCAGCACTCTGGCCAGGGCTATGCCGGTGCGGCGATCTTTTACAATGGGCATACTGGCGGCAATGGCATCGCTGAGATAGCTAACCGAGGCCTCCACCGCTTCCCACATACTATAGCCATTCATGATGCCACCCAAAACCAGCGAAGAAAAGCAATCTCCGGCTCCGGGATACACAATCGGCAGATAGCGGCAGGAAAATACCTTTCCCGTATCAGAAACCCGGTCGTAACAATAAACCTTTGATTCATTGGGATTGGCACTGGGCACGGAGGTGATTACTACATTGTTTGGACCCATTGCTGCCAGAGCGCTACCCCAATTATAAAGATCAACAGCGTCATCATTTTGGGGATACGCCATACCTAAAAGCAAGGCCGCCTCGGTGAGATTGGGAGTGATAATGTCGCTTACGGCTATCAGCTGGCGCATGGCTTTCACCATGTTCTCAGCGTAGCAGCTATAGAGCTTGCCATCATCTCCCAATACGGGATCTACCAGCACGGGAGCATTATTGCCCTTGATTCCGGGAATGGCTTCAGAAAGCACCCTGGCTTGCTCCGGATTGCCCAGAAAGCCAGTGAATACCGCATCGAAGCTTAAGCCTAGTTCGTGCCAGTGTTCCAGCGATTGCAGCATGAAACTGGTGGTATCCAGTTCGCGGTAGTTTGCAAAATCGGTATTTGCAGAAAGCAAGGCACTTGGCAATACTGCTGCATCAAGACCCATACGGTAGAGAATGGGGAGAACGGCCATCAGCGAAGTATGCCCGAAACCGGAGAGATCATGAATGGCCAAAACTCTTTTCATGGAGGTCTTTTCCTGCTTATTCATGCTCATGCGTTTCCAGGCGGAAGCTATCCAGCAGCTTATCTTCCAGATTCCACACTTCGGCAGTCCAGCTATGTTCCCCGGGGCTTAAAACTATGTAATGATAGCTATTGGTAAAGATCAGGCTATGGGGATTGGGCGTTCTTTCTTCTCTTTGCAGGGAGCCTCCGCCACCGGTAACGATATAGCTGATGCCCTGAAATTCACTGCGTTCGTAGCTGTGATCGTGGCCACTGAATACTGCCAGAATCCGCCCTTTTTTCAGAAGCTGGGGAAGGAACATCTGCAGGGCTTGATCTCCCCCATGATATCCGGAACTGAAAACCGGATGGTGCATCACCACGATGCCGGGAAGGCTGTCTGTAAGGGCAGCGCTGAACCACTTATACTGTGCTGAACCGGGAACCAGATCGGCAGTGCTGTCCAGCAGATAGATCAGCAAACCCTCATGCTCGATACGCGCATAGCCCTGTTCTCCCAGATTGGGAAAATTCTGTAAAAATAAGTCCCGGGATTTCTCATGATTGCCTTTTACGGCATAGTAGGGAGCTATGCTGCTGAGGGGTTTAATGGCACAAAGGAAATCATCATATTCCTTTTGAGTGGTACCCTTGCTGTTCAAGTCTCCAGTGTGGATGGTGAGCTGGGGTTGCTGTTCCACCAATTTTGCTACGATAAGGGCATGGATATCGGGATTGGTGCGGGTATCGCCATAGATGGCAATTCTTCCCATGGCTTGCTGCCAAACCAGCAGCATGAGCATCAGGATGGCAAGCTTCAGTTTCATGAGAGGCTTTCGTAAACTTTCTGAAAGGCCTGCAAATCTTCCCAGGCTCCCTGCTTCCAATTGGGATTGCGAAGCAGGGCCGCAGGATGGTAGGTTACATAGGCAGGAATGCCCATAAAGCTATGTTCATTGCCCCGATGCCAGCCCAAAGTATTGGTATTTTCCAGCAGGGTTTGCGCCGCCACCAGGCCCATCAGTAGTAACACCCGGGGTTGAATGATGGAGATTTGTTCCACTAGATAGGGCAGGCAGGCCAGTCTTTCTTCTGCCAGGGGATTGCGGTTTGAGGGAGGACGGCATTTCACGATGTTGGCGATGTAAATATCTTCCCGTTTGATGTTGATAGCGGCCAGCATCTTGTTCAGTAGCAGGCCTGCATCGCCTACAAAAGGCCTTCCGCTGAGGTTTTCCTGTTCTCCGGGAGCTTCGCCAATCAGCATCATGCGGGCATGGGGATCGCCTTCTCCATACACGAATTTGATGCGATTGGTATGTAGCTCGCACTTGCTGCAGGTGGCGTATTTCCTTTGCAGATCAGCCAGCTGCGCTCTTTTATCCTCCGAAGAATGATATATGGAGCTTATCCCGCTATATCTCAGCAGCTCCAGATATTGACGCAGTGCTTTGAGGGACATCTTTTACAGGTCGTCATCCGCTTCATCGGCATCATCTGCATCGCCGAAGAAATCATCCTCATCATCGTCGTCGTCATTCAGGCTTTCCAGCGATTCGGTACCCAGGTCTTCGATGAATTTCTCGGAATCATCGATGGTTTCTTCGCTGAAATCGATTGCTTCATCATCGCCGAAGGGTGAGCCTTCCTGCTGCATGGCCAATTCCGCTTCTGCCATTTCGGTGATATAATCCGGAATTTCGTTATCGGCCACATGTTCCATGCTCAGCACGGGGATTTTGTTCGGAAATTTGTGCTTCACATAGGTGGGGAATTGATTCAGGCGCTGTGCCTCAAGCTTGGAGAGCAGGCAGAAAAGGTAGTTCATATCCACCCGTTCCAGGAAATATTCGATTCTTTCGTTGATCATTGGTTTTTACTCCTGTATTAAAAAGTCCGCTACCGGATCATGATAACGCTGCACCCGGTTTTCTTCCGCTCTGATGATGGCCATCACATCGGCCACGGCATTATCCAGGCAGTCGTTCACCACCAGATATTCATAATGCGGGATGTAGGCCAATTCTTCTTTGGCGGTTTTCAGTCGTTTGGCGATCTCTTCGGGACTGTCTGTAGCCCGTAGAATGAGTCGCTGGCGCAGCACTTCCATGGAAGGCGGCACGATAAAGATCTTTACATAGGGGATATCCGTGGCACTGATCAGCGTGGCACCCTGCACGTCGATATCCATGATCACGTGATGGTGCTGCTGAAGACGGCTTTTGATATAGCTAATCGAGGTGCCATACCAGTTGCCGAAAACCCGGGCATGTTCCAAAAAATCACCGCTGTCGATGCGCGTAACGAATTCCGCCTCATCCACAAAGTGGTAATGCACACCATCCTGTTCTATACCCCTGGGCTTGCGGGTAGTATAGGAGATCGAGTAATCCACCTCGCTATGATGCTTCAGGATTTCGTTCAAGATCGTGCTTTTTCCGCCTCCGGAAGGTGCGGAAAGGATGATCAGGAAGCTTTTGCTCTTGGATATCATCTTTATCCCTGTGCCACTTATCAATGCCGGGAGTTTTGCCCCGGAATCAAGATGCCTTATGCGGGAATGATCTTTTGATATTCAAGGGCAGAAAGCAGATTCTCCAATTCGTCGATATTGCTGAGGCGAACCTTAATCAGCCATCCGTCCTCATAGGGGGACTTATTGATCAGATCGGGACTATCTTCCAGATCGGTATTCTTCTCTTCCACCTTGCCGCTAACCGGGCTATTCAAATCTTCCACTGCCTTCACAGCTTCAATGGAACCGCAAGGCTCTCCCGAAGAGACCTTGGTGCCAACTTCCGGAAGCTCTACAAATACGATATCTCCCAATTCGTGCTGGGCAAAATCACTGATTCCAATAATGGCCAGATCGCCTTCCACACGTACCCATTCATGACTTTCGGTGTACAGTAAATCCTCTTTTACAAGCATTTTTCCTCCATTTGGATGTCTATTTTCTATTGTAGCCCAAGTCTCGAAAGGGGGCTTTTGTGTCAAGATATTTCAGGAAAAAGGGGGAAGGGAACAGGGAGAAGTGGTGATGAAGTGGAAAGGTGAAACCCGCCACTTCATCACATCATCACTTCATTACTTCATTACTATTTTGCTTCGCCGGAACTATCCGGAATGCCTGCTGCAAACCTCTGCTTCAAGTTTTCCCAGCTTATCTTTTCCTGCTTTGCCGGGATGCCTTGCAGATATCTGATAAGGGCCGGGGAGAGATCTTTAACGGCCAGCACCCGATAGAACATCATGTCTTCATAGCGGGCAACCAGATAGTGGGTAAAGGTGGTATCCGCAGTGGCACTAAGGTAGTAGTAGGCCTGCATGGCATCTTCGGCCACTTCGTTATATTCCACGATATAGATATCCGGTGTGATGGGATTCCCTAAAACCGACATCGTTACCGGATTCCAGGTTAGCACTGCGCTATCGTCCACGATATTCACCACCAGGTTCTGAACCGGCACCGGCACATCATTGGCTACCAGGGCTACAGGCAGAGTGGGATTAGCAGACGCGTTGCTGCTGATGCTGAGAACAGCTTGCACAGGATCGGTGTTAGCAGCGGTGTAGCGCACATAGATGATATCCGTGGCCCCTGGAAGAAGAGGAGCATTAAGGTGTTCATACATTATCGTGAAGCTGGGATGTGAGCTTTGCACTGCGCTGATCAGCAGATCAGCCGTTCCGGTATTCTGAATCTGCACTTCTGCCCAACCCGTGGTTTCCCCAGATTCGGCATAAAAATACAGCGGTTCAGCGCTAAGCAGCGAGATCTGGGCTACATTACCGCTCACTACTATGTAATCCGGCTTACTCAAACTCCGCGGTTCATCCAGATCGTTATCCACGGTTAAGCTGACGCTATACACCCCGGGAGTTTGGTAAACATGCAGGGGATGCTGCTCTGTGGAGCTTCCGCCATCGCCGAAATTCCATTGCCAGGAAGTAATAGGCGCTGAAAGCATCGGCGTTTGATCGGTAAATTGCACTTCCAAAGGCTGATATCCTTCCAGGGGATCACCAATAAAGGCAACTTCGGGAATAGTATTGGCCACCGTGAATTTGTTATCCGAAAGATCAATGGCATTTGGCGTGGTGGCAGGATCACGCCTGATGCGGATTTTATAGTTACTCCCCAAGGTTGAGGGAACCGTCCAGGCATAAGTTCCCAAGGCTGCAGAAATGGCCGTGCTGGTAATGGGAACCCAGCTGGAGCCGCTATTGGAAGTATAATCCAGCTTAA
>JAGOGT010000101.1 GCA_017996595.1 Candidatus Cloacimonadota bacterium | reverse complement strand
CAGCCCGTGAAATCAGCAGTAATAGTAAAGCTCGCAGTGGGCTGCATGAATCCTGCTTTGCTTATACTTCTACAGGTGATGCCCATGCGACGCCCATGCAAATGCCCGGGGATCGCATGGGCATCTCATGGTGAACTCTTATGCCGGGTTTCACCTTTCCACCTTTTCACTCGAGGCACCTGAAACCTGAAACCTGACCCCTCACTTTTCCCTGTTCCCTGTTCCCTCTTCCCTAAATATACCTCAGCATCTCCCGGTCTATCACTCCCGCATATAGCTCGATATAGGGTTTCACAGGGCTGTTCTTGATCTTCGGGAAGAATACTTCCTCGATCTGGAAGAAGCCTACGGAAGCGCTCATTTCCACGGTGATGCAGATGGGCTTCTCGGTGCCTTTATGGATCTTCACCTTTTGGATGGCGGAAGCCGAAGTGCGGTGAATATCGCCAATCCGGGGTTGGGAAGAAAGCATGGTGGGAATTCTGGCACGGCCCTTTTCCATGTCGCTGCCGTCTCCGATAAGCACCAGTCCCGCTTCCAGGGAATGAATCTTGCGGGTGGCCATGTGTCCATAGATGCCTTCGATGGCCATGGAGCGGATGATCACCCTGGTTTGCAGATCCCCATTGGGATACAGAGCTTCCAGAATGCGGTCGATGTAGGGAAGGGCAAATTGGATGCTGATCAGTTCATGTGCGTCCCGGGCCACGGTCATACCCAGATCGTGCAATAGCGAAGCCAGAATTACCGCGATCAGGGAATCCTCGGCAGTGCCGGCACCTTCTTGTTCCAGATTCAGCTTGATCCCGGCATCGTGCAGCAGCTTGAACATCATGATGGCATTCAGCGTGGCTTTGCGTACGTGCACGGGGCCATGATCGTTATATCCCAGGCGTTTGATGGACACGGTATTGGCATATTCCTGCGCAGCCTGGAGCTCACTATCGGCAAAGAGCAGCTGGGCAGTTTGCAGAGCCTTGCCGGAAAGCAGCTTCAGGATGCGGGTTTCCAGAGAGTGTTGTTTAACTGATTTATTCATATTTGTTCTCCATTAAAAACGATTTAGCAGCCTGTTTACGAGATTCGTAACCGACGATACCAGCGCAATAGCGATCGAAATGGTGCCGGCAATGAGCATCGTTTGCAGGATGCTTTTCGAGGCCTGAACGTTGTTTCCGGCGATGTAATATTGCATGGATTCGAATAATCCCCGTCCCGGTACCAGGGGAATGATGGCACAGGTAACGAACACCGAAACCGGCGTACGCAGCTTGGGGGCCACAATCTCGCAATAGGCACAAACCAGGATGATGGCCAGAAACACCGAAAAAAGCATCGATTGGCTATAATATAACACAATCAGATAAAAAGCCCAGCACAGGCCTCCGCTGAGCGCGGTGAAGAGCAGCTTGATACCCTTCAGATTCACGCGGATGGAAAATCCTAAAATGGCCAGAAAAGACCAGGCAAATTGCATCAGAGTGAGCATATCGAAAGGTGCCATCACCACCCCCACAAAGCCCATATTTTCAGCATGGAACCGCTCCCCGCCACCACGCCAACTGTGATAAACAGTGCTTCCACGGCGCGGGCGGTGCCAGAAACCAGGTCGCCGCTCATGGTGTCGCGAATGGCATTGGTGATGGACAAACCCGGCACCAGCAGCATGATGCCTCCAATGATGATCTGATCCAGGCGAATATAGGGCAGATAATAATCGCTAAGCTTGGCCAGAAAAACGATTAGGGCTGCGGCCAGGGCGTTCAGCAGGAAGTTATTGAAGGCCAGCCTGGCCAGATATTTCATACCCCAGCTTACGATGATGCCAATTACTGAGGCAATTAGAAATTCACTCCAGGCTCCGCCAAAGAGCAGGCAGAAAAATCCGCTGGTGGCCCCTCCGCAGAGATTGGTGAGCCACTGTGGCCAAACCTGTTCCGTGTCGATCTGGATCAGCTCCGCATTCAGTTTGCGGTATTCGTGCAGCTTTTTATCTTCGGTGATGCTATGCTGCGCCAGGGTATTTACCAGCCTGCTCACTCTGGTTATTTTTCCCAGATCGATGCGGCGGTTTTCGATGCGTTTGATGCTGGTATCGATGCGGCCGCCTTCGGTGGCCACGCTGATAAAGATGCCGGTGGGGGTTACATAGGATTCCGTATCCGGGTATCCAAAGCCTACGCAGACCTTGCGCATCATGGTCTCCACCCGGTTCGTGGAACTGCCGCTTTGCAGCATTATTCTGCCTACTTCCAGGGAGATATCGGTGATCTGTTTGGCGGTGATGGTTTCCATTATTGGTCCTTTTTGCGGAACTTATCCGCGGTGGCCAGAATCTCTGGGGGCAAGCCCAGCAAGGCAGCAATCTGCGCTGCGCATTGCGGAGGATTTTGCCCTGCAGGGAGCTTGATAAGGGCATAGTCCATGGCTTCGGACAGCAGCTTCAGCATATTTTGCAAGTTATCTTTGGGCAGCTTTTTCAGGCGCGTAAAATCTTTGGCGCTGATCCCCCGGATGCTGTAGTGAGCAATGCCATTGAGCTTCGTAGGCGCGGAAAAATGCGTGGCCGCAATGAGGGTGAAACCCATATCCTGCAAGTATTGGATGGTGGCCAGGCTTAGCGCTTCCCCCTCTTCAGGATTGGTGCCCTTGGCAAATTCATCCAGCAGGAATAAAGTACTCTCGCCATGGTGGAGAGCGGTATTAAATGCAACTACTTCCCGTCCGAAGGAGCTGAGCGTTTCGCTGTGGTCATCGCCTGCGTGATTGTAATAGATATGATCAAAAACAGGCAGTAGAGCTTTATCTGCGGGAACGGGAATGCCTTTGGCCGCACAAGCGCAGAAGAGGGCGATGGTTTTTAGCGTTGTGCTTTTGCCCCCCATGTTGGGCCCCGTGATAAGGCTGATATGATCCTTGAAATCCAGGTCGAGGGGTTGATATAAGCGGTGCTGTTCTTCCAGAACCAGCTTCAGGGGAAGATTCACCGCTGCTTTTAGCTTGATGCCCCGATACTGATGCTGGGGATCGTATACTGCGGGGATACAGCAATTGTATTTCACTCCATAAGCTGCCAGCATATAGTCCCAAACCAGATCGATGGTGCTGCTACGGGCTTGTTTCAGCTCCGGTAGCTGGTTTTGGATAGCTTGGGTTAGCTGTTGCAGGATAACCTGCTCTTCGCTGTGGATATCCTGCTGCAGTTTATTTAGCTTGTTCTTCAGCTTCAATGCGGCAGAAGAATCGGCCAGGCGGAAGCTGATATTGGCCAGGCTTTCAGCGCTGATAACATAGTATTTGCTGTTCAGCAACAATTGTATCCGTGCTTCCTGATTGCGGGAGAGGATAAAATCTTCTTTCAGGGTGGGGAGTTTGAGCGTTTTCTTTGCTTTTTCCAAATCGGCAAAACGGATTTCATGTAGCTTATGCGCGCAGCTCAGGCGTTCTTCATCAAGCTTGTGCAGCTTTGGTGAATACGCTGGAGAGAGCCTGAAAAGCGGCAAGCCATTATTCTCGGGATCAAGCAAGCGGAAAAGCCCACTCAGTTCAGGCAGCGGATGCAGACTTTGCAGCTTATGCTTTTCCAAAAAGGTCTTTAAAGCGAGGTAATGATACAAAAAGCTCTTCAGCTCGAAAAGCTCGTGAATGGCCAGGGATTCCACCTTATCCCAATTTGCCATACCCGGATCGGATAGGTGCATAACCAGCTCCGCCATTTGCATTTGAGCATCATGTGCATGGAAGAAAAGCTTCATCAGGCGGCTACGGTGCTCCAGTTCCTGCTCCAATTCCTGGATCGGCAAGGGATTTTCACGCAATTTATGGCGCTTTGCCACTGAGCAGAATTCCCCCTCAGAGGGAAGCAACTGCAAAATCTGCGCTAATCCATGATCACTTTCGGTGCGGTGCATTATTCATTCCTTCTTCATCTCAAGCCCAGCAAGCTGCCATAATATCTGCAAGAGCCTGTGTGAGCAATATCTATTAACTGCTGGAACTTTGTCAACGGATATTTAGCTTTTGCTTTTATGCTATTCCTCCTGAAGCGAAGAATCCAATATCTTTGCTTGACAGGATTGCGGTAATCGTAAAATAAACTTTGTGGACAAGGAGTATATGATGGAAAAGATAATCGCTCTACTAATCTTCGTTTGCATTGCCTTCGGCTTGTTTGCTCAGGAAGCGGATTCTTTGTTTCTGGCTGCGGATCAATCGCTGATGACTATGCCCACTGCGTACACAATGCCCAAGGGGAGTAACTCGCTAACGAGCTATGAAGTTTTGTTATTGCAGTATGCCTATGCGATTAGTGATCGTTCCCATTTCAGTATTGGAATGGTGTTTCCCATTTCCACTGATATGCTGAGAACCACCACTCTGGGTACCAAGATCAATTATTTGAAGTACAAAAAAACTCAAGCTGCAGTGTCGCTGTCCTACATTCCCGATGCCCAGGTTGCGGCTTTGGGAAATGTGATTAGCATTGGCAGTACCCGGGGCAGCGTGCATCTTATGATAAACCGGGGACAAAGCCTGGATGGTGGCGGTGGAGGGTTTATATTTGGTTTGGGGGGAATAAAGACCTTCTCCACACGAGTTTCCGGGATGCTGGAATTTTATAATTTCAGTGATATTCTGGATATTGATTATAGTGATGATGAAGAAGATGATCTTACCGATATGAATGAATCTGTGCTGCTTTTTGGGATACGCTTCAAGGGAGAAAAAATGAGTTGGGATCTGGGAGGTATAAGGCCTTTGGTAGTGGATGACGGCGATTTGCTGGCCATACCTTTTGTGAAGGGTACTTTCATATTCTAGGCTGCATATAGGAATGCCTTTCGTTACAGGGAAACAGGCATTCCCATCAGGCAGGTTTGGGATCGTGATTGTTCCCCTTGTTATCAGCCATCAAGCTGCCAGCGCTAGTTCATCTTAGCAGCAGCAGCTTGCGGGTTAGGCTTCTATCTCCTTGTTTCAGGCGCAGCAGATAAGTACCGCTGGGAAGGAGGTGATTTTCGTTATCCCTGCCATCCCAGGCAAGGCTGTGGCTGCCGCTGGTTTTTAGTCCTGAATATAAGCTGCGTACTTTCTGGCCTTTGAGGTTGTAGATATCCAGATTGACGGGCATGGTTTCCGGCAGCTCAAACTTAATTGAGGTGCTGGTTTGGAAGGGATTGGGGTAGCTGCTTATGCTGACTGGCATCTGGATGGGATCCTCATTGGCCACGATGCTAATCTGGATTGAGGCTGGTGCAGATTCTCCCGCAAAGTACTGAGCAGTAACTTCGGCATTGTGTGTGCCGGGGGGCAGATATCCCAGCAGCCAGATAAGCTCTGCAGTCTGGCTAAGTAAAACACTATCCAGCGATACTTTGTAATACAATAGCGGACTTCTGGGATTCATCGGTTCGCTCCAGGTGAG
>JAGOGT010000100.1 GCA_017996595.1 Candidatus Cloacimonadota bacterium | reverse complement strand
ATTTCTGCGTGCCGAAGTGGTGAAACTGGTAGACGCAGTGGACTCAAAATCCACCGGGCATTAGCTCATGCCGGTTCGATTCCGGCCTTCGGCACCAAGTTTTTGTTAGGAGTACGAAAAGCTTAGTACTTGTTATTCCCAGGGCGGTCAAATTTTGAAATGTGAAATAGGCGTGATCTGATTGGTATTTACTAAAGACCCAGTTAGATTATATGGCGAAGATGATTATTTCAGACCATCTTTTTAGGGTCTGAAGATTACATACGTAACCTGTGGAGGTTTAAGTGCTAAAAAACCATATAGTGCTCGTCGGGATCCTGCTGATGCTGGGGATGCCGCTGTTGCTTTCGGGGATTTCCCAAGGATCCCTGTTGTTCCTGACCTTTGAACCAGGTGCCCGTGCCAATGGTATGGGACGTTCCTATACCGCCATTGCGGATGATGCCTATGGTATGTGGTGGAATCCCGGTGCTACTGCTTTCAATCGCAAAGCCCAATTAGCCGGCACGCATATTCCCTGGATGGCTGGCTCGGGACTTGACGATATGTTCTATGAGTATTTAGGTTGGAATCAGTATTTCTACGGAATTGGCAATCTGAATGCCCATGTGGTGTGGCTGGATGCCGGAACGCAGATGGCTACCGATACCAATGGCGATCCCGAAGGGGAGTTTCATAGCTTCGATGTGGCCGGTGCTTTTGGCTACAGCTATGAAGTTCTGCCTGAAAAGATCGGCGTGGGTGGAAATTTCAAGCTGATCTATTCTTACCTTGCTCCCGGCGTAACCATTACCGAGCAGGAAGGTAGTGCCTTTACCTTTGGTTTCGATGTAGGTGCCAAGTTCAAAGATGTGGGAACCAAGAATCTCGATCTGGGCGTGGTGCTGCAGCATATCGGTCCGGATGTAACCTTTGTGGATCAGTCCCAGGCTGATGCTGCCCCCATGACTTTCCGCGCTGGAGTGGCATATACAATTCTCGATGACCAGATGGGTAAGCTTTTGGTTACCGCTGATGCCAGCAAGATTCTCGCCAATGAAGACGGCCTCTTTGAGCGTTTCGTTACCGGATGGAAGCATTTCGACGAAACCATCTATGGTGGCGGCACCGAATACACCTATCTGCAGCTCATTTCCCTGCGGGGTGGCTACTATTATGACAAGGCAGGCGAAATCACCGGCTTTACTTTTGGTGGTGGAGTGCAATACAAGTTCGATAATCGCTACAAACTTACCGCCGACTTTTCCATGGTTCCCGGTGGTGGATTAGTAGATTATAATAAGCTATTCTCTCTGGGCTTTGAGTTTTAAGCCCGCGGAGATAATCTTGCCGGAGTTCAGAGTTTATCTCCGGACTCCGGTAACTATTTTATGTAAGACAGGCAATTTATGAAACTACGGTTTCTGTTCCTTATCATTGCGGCAATGCTGCTAAGCGGTTTGGAAGGGCAAAAACTAGTGCTCAGCAAAGGGGTTCCTCCGCGTCCACCCAAGCGCCATCCCTACACCAAGCTGCTGAATCAAACCCCGCAAAGGACATCTGACGCCAAGGATCCCAATTTCCATCGGCTCCTGGTGATTCTGGTGGATTTTGCGGAAGAAACAATCGACGATCCTTTCACCACGGGCAATGGCAAGTTCCAGTTGGAAGCTGATCCTGCTTATCTCTATTCCATTGCCGCTCCCCCGCACAACCGGCAGTACTTTGCCGCCAATCTGGAAGCAATGAAGTATTATTACAAGGCGGTTTCGGCAGAATCTTTCCAGCTTTCTTATGACATCTATCCTCAGGATAAAGCTGCCTACTCTCTTCCCCACTCCATGGGCTATTATATGGATCCCAATGCCAGTTCAGAGCAATTCCTGGCCAGGATGGAAGAGTATTTCAAAACTGCCTTTGAAACTGCCGATCAAGATGATCCTGAGATTGATTTTGGCAGCTATGCGCATTATATGATCATCCATGCCGGTTCGGACTGGCAGCACGACATCATGGGGGATACTCCCTCCGATCTGCCTTCCTTCTTCATTCGTGCCGGCAGTGGCAAAGAAGCGATCGTGGATGAAGGCAATACCCTGATCTCGCACGCTTGCAACGTTCCCGCCACCATCTCTCAGGATTTTTATACTGACGATTCCGGGGACCAGGTGGTGCATTTCGGTTACGGAGCTTTGAACGCGGTGATTGCTCATGAATTTGGCCATTCTCTGGGCTTTGTGGACTTGTATAATGTGCAAAACTACCGGCCTGCGGTAGGAGTTTTTGATATCATGGACAGCGGTGGCTCCGGCATGCTGCTGGATTATCTGCCCAATAATGAACTCGTGGCGGTGGAAGGGATTTTGCCCACCTTGCCAGGGCCTTTTTCCCGTGAATTGGTGTTTGGTGATTTCTATAAACAAAAGGGCTATACGCGTGAATTTAACGATTGCGACCTGCAAACAGAGCTACCCTTGCAGGCTATCTCGGCCATTCCGAACTATACAAATCCAGTGCCCCATACCTATCAAATCAACATCACGCCAAACGAATATCTGCTGATCGAAAACCGCAGCGTTGATCCAGATGGCGATGGCGGTACGGCAGTTTATACTACTCTGGAAAGCCGAGTAGTTCTATATCCCACTGCTGCAGACGACAGCCAGAACAATCCCACCTATGAATACGACTATCTGCTTCCCTCTTTTCAAAGTGCCAATGGTGCGGCCATCGGTGGAGGCATGCTGATCTGGAAAGTAAACAGGGACCTTATCTACACTGAAGGCCAAACCTGGGATGATGGTTCCTGGACAAGTAACTACGATAATAATACCATTAATACCGATCCCTCCCGTTTGGGAGTTCAGGTAATCGAAGCTGATGGCCTGAATGACCTGGGAAATTACTATTCTTCTTACTGGACGGGATCGCCCTATGAGTACTTTCACGCCCACAATCCGATCTTGAACAGCGACGGCAGCTTTGTTTCCTGGGCACAAACCGAATGGCGTCCTGCATTCGATTCTGGAACGACACCCCGCCTGGAAGACAGCCATGGCTATGCATCCATGTTCGGCCTGGATGCCATCAGCAATCCCCAAAGCACCATGTCTTTCATGTTTTCCACGCCTGGGTTTACCAATACCCAGAAGTTCCATTTGAACCAGCCCTATGTGATTCCCACCGATATCATCAATACTGGATTCAATGACATCAATATCCCCTTGATAAGTACCATTCACCTGAATCTGCTTAGTTTGAATGACAACACTTGGGAAGATCTGATGGGTGATTACGGTTATGGCTATCCACGCCCGGTGCTAAAACCCCAAACCGTGGATAACAATGCCGATGGATACATGGAAATCGTAAGCGTGCACGATCGCACCCTGCTCTTTCACGATTATGCCGATGCGCAGCAAACGCAGCATCTGATCAATTTTCCGGCTCCGATAACAACCGTGCCGCTTCCCCTGGGTAACAGTGTATTCGTTACTACGGCCACAAATGTGTATCAGATAGACAATTATGAAGTTTCATACTGCATCGACCTGGCCGGCGCAAAGAAACTTGCGGGATGGGAAAATCAGGTGCTGGTGCTGGGTACTTATTTCCTAAGTTCATTGAATGCGCTTGATTTACAGCACAGTAATACCATCACTATCCCCGAAACCTGTGGTATTCACGAACCCATTATCTATAGTAACACCGCCGCGGCCATAGACCTTTCCATTTATATTATGGCGGATTCGGGCAATATCTACCGTGCTCGTGGCGATGCAGAACCAGAGAAGATCTTCACCAATAGAGACTCCGGAACTCCCGGTCAGTTTGGCCTTGGCAGTTTCAGCCAGCTTTCTCCAGTGCTGTTCTTTGGCATCGGTACCCGCCTATATGCCCTTAATGCCGATGGTGCGCTGCTAAATGGCTTTCCTGTGGATGCCCCTTATGAGGTTTCTGGCAGCGATAGCCCCTTGTGCATCACCATGAATAATCAGAATCTGCTCTATTACCCCCTGGATATCTTAGGTTATCTTGCCGTAGGCGAAGCAGGAAGAATAATGCCGGAGTATTCGTGGGGACGCATAGCCAACGGGGGATACGACCATCTTTATTATCACGCTGCCAATCAAAGCCTGTATTGGTACTATCCCGATGGCAAATCACATTTCTATATCCATACTCTTTCCAACCTGA
Source organism: Candidatus Cloacimonadota bacterium (assembly GCA_017996595.1). Classification (GTDB taxonomy): domain Bacteria; phylum Cloacimonadota; class Cloacimonadia; order Cloacimonadales; family Cloacimonadaceae; genus Cloacimonas. Next base: position 1,255 of record JAGOGT010000100.1, on the reverse strand, counting down.
CAAGCAATCCGCTGGTTTACACCGGATACCGTAATAATGGTAGCGGCTATTTTGCTGCCCCGTTCTTCGATCACAGCCTTAGTGATACTTCCTTTAACGCCTATGTATATCCCAATCCCGTTAAAAGCCCCAGTTACAAACTGCGCATCGAGAACGCTACCGGGCTTACGGCAATGAGAATTTATGATATTAGCGGAGTGTTGCTGGCCACACGGCAGATTCCTGCTTCGACAAATAACTTTTCTGATCTGGATTTGGATGCGTCCGGACTTAGCTCCGGAACCTACATTCTTACTTTGAATAATAACGGACGGCAACGGCGGATCAAATTTGCCGTTCAGAAATAGCCGACTAAACTATAATGGGAGCTGGTTATGAATAAACTTATCGCTTTTGTCCTTTTGCTGGTAACGCTGGTCAGCCTGGCTGCACAAACCAGCGACATCGATGCCTGGCTGGATGATCCTGCCACCAAGCCTGATAAATCCACCCGGGATTCGCTATTAACAAACGATCTCATCACCGTGAATTATGGCAAGAAAGACGCACGCCTGGCCATGGTAATGTCCATGATCCTTCCTGGTGCGGGTCAATTCTATGCCGATAAAAGTTCGCTTACCACCTACATCTTCCCCGCCCTGGAGCTATCTTTTATCGGGGGGATGATCTATTTCAATGGCCGCGGTAACGACAAAACTGACAAATATGAGAAGTATGCCAATGGCGAAACTATCAGTTATCAGACAGGCAATATGGCCGATCCCTATGTGGGCCCCCGCTACAATCGCGGTTTTCAACAGCAGGTGCAGGAAGTGCTGAGAAGCCTCAATCCCGTGGATATTTACGATGTTACATACTGGAGATTGGACAGCAATAACTCCCAGCATTTCTATGAAGATATCGGCAAGTATCCGCAATACGTTTTCGGTTGGGTGGATTGGTATTATCACTTCGCCACGGATATCGAAGGTAACTATGTTTCCACCAATATCAATTGGGATCATGTGAATGGCACCGACAGCCCCAATATGATCTGGATCGGTAACAAGCCTCTGTGGGGAGATAATACCGAGATAACCATCGCCGCGGATACTCATAATGCCAGTGCCATGCGCAAAGAGTATATTAAAATGCGGGACGATTCCAAGTCTGACTATGCCAATGCCCGTATTTTCACTTTTGCCCTGGCTGCCAATCACATTTTCAGCGGACTGGATGCCCTGAGGCTTACCCGCAAGGTAAATCGCGCCTCGAT
>JAGOGT010000099.1 GCA_017996595.1 Candidatus Cloacimonadota bacterium | reverse complement strand
GGGTGGAACCAAGCCAGGCTGTTCATACTGCCGTTCCCAAGGAAGAAGCAGCGCCGGCAAAGCTGGAATTCACCGAGGAGAACTTAAAAAATGCCTGGCCGCGCATCCTGCAAAGGGTGAAGAAAATCAGCCAACTTACCGGTGTGGCCCTGGATCAGCTAAAAAGCACCGAAATCACCACCCGGGGCATAAAACTTAGCACCGAAAGCAGCACTCACCACGGTTCCCTGAAAAGCAATCTGGATAAGCTGCAGGCTATCATGGCCGATGTCTTTATCACTCCGGTGCATGTGGAATTGCAGCTTCTGGAAGGAGCCAAACCTACCAAAGTGGATATCCGTCGCCGCAGCATCGATGATCTCAAAGCCGAAAATCCCGAACTGGCCAGCTATATCGAAGCCACCGATTCGATCTTGAACTAAGCCGATGGATAAGCTCTTTGCCCTCATCACGCTTATCTATTCCACATTTCTGATGCTGGTGCGTCACGGCGCGCTGGCCTTGGGGCAAAGAACCGCCGCCAAACCTGAACCAAGTGCTTTTCAGCCCATTTCCGTGATTATTCCCGCCCGCAATGAGCAAACCAAATTACTCCTCTTGCTGGAATCTCTCGCCAGGCTGGATTATCCCTCCGAAAGCTATGAATTGATCCTTATCAATGATCATTCCCAGGATGGCAGCGCCCAGTTTCTGGCTACGCAAACAATCTGCCCCAAGCTTAGGGTGATAGATTTTTATGATGAGCTTCCAGGGCTGATTGGGAAGAAAGCTGCATTGCAAAAGGGGATCGAAGCCGCTAAATACGATCTGCTGGCTTTCAGCGATGCCGATTGCATCCTCCCTTCCACCTGGCTGCAGGAAATCAACCGCGCTGCAGATCCCGAAACCGATTACCTGTTGTCCTATTCCGTAATGCGCCGCACGCCTTCCGGCAGCACCCTGCGCCTGAAAAACTTCGAACGCAGCGTCTATTATGCCCTGGCTGCCGCGGGTTTATACTTCCGCATTCCCATCACCAGCAGTGCATGTAATATGGTGTATCGCAAAGAGTTGTTTTATAAGAGCAGAGGTTTTTCCGGCATCGGCCACCTGGCTTCGGGCGCTGATGATCTGTTACTGATGAAGATGATGCCAAATATCCGCAAAGCCGCTTACAATCCTTCTCCGTCGATGCAGGTTTGCTCCGTGGATGGCAGCAGCGCCAGCCAGCATTTTCATACCAACATCCGCCGCGCTTCCAAATTCAAGCATCATCCCTGGTGGGTGAAAGCCCTCTCGGCCTTTATCTTCCTTTATTTCTGCCTCTTCTATGCCAATTTGCCGAGGCTGTGTTCTGGCAAGGCCGGCACCCTGCTGAAGGCTTCTTTGCTGATCAAAACAAGCGCCGAGATAACGCTGGTGATCAGCCACTTAAAGCTGATCAAAAGGCCTTATCTCGGCGTTCTGTACCCGCTCCAGATCCTCATTTTCCCACTGCAATTCATCTTTTATGCGCTGCGGGGATCGCTGGGATCATACCGCTGGAAATAATCTACATCTCGATTAATTGCGCCTTTACGAAGTCCACTTTTTTCAGGGCTTGCAGCATATCCTGAATATCCGTATCCTTTCCTTCCACTTCCAATACTACCAGTCCGTCATTGGCACAGAATTCCTGGGAAACTTCATGTAAACCAAGGCGCACCTTGATGTTGCAGCCGTATTGGGTGAGGATATCCTGCACCTTGGTGGCTTCGCTGCTGCGATGATCGATCTTTACCAGAACTACTTTGTAAGTCATAACTTACCTCCTTGGCACAACTTTGCATTAACTCAAATTTTTGTCCAGTGTTATTCTTATGGCTTTCTTTCAAACTAAGTAGGTAGAAACCGCATGCTTAAGGAATGGAGTTCAAGCGGCTTAAATGATTTATAACAATGCTATTAGCTTGATTAGCCGCTTGGACTTCATGCAGACAAATATCACTGCTGTTTGAAGTCCAAAGCGCTATCATACAAAGAGATAAGCTTATTATGTGTTTAAGCGCTTTGAACTCCAATCAGCTTGACGGGAGCAAATTACCCACTTGAATTGAAAGAGAGCCATTATTATTCGGATTGTCCACAGCTTCCATAAATCCCTTTCCAACCTTGGTACACAGCCGCCAATGAACCACCAATGAAATTCATTGGAGGATGATAAGCAGTGCTATACAAAGCGGCTACATGGTTCTATGCAGGGAGTAAATTCCAGGGCTTTGCTACTTAGCGGCAAAACGGATACATAGCGCGTGAAACACTAATGCCATCCGCAGTTCATGCGCAATGCATCCGCAATCCGGGTAAGAAAGAAGCAACAGAAAAGCCTTTCCTCTTTTTCTGTGCTTGACATAAAACTGATGATCAATTAATTGGCAAAAAAACAAAAAATAAATGGAGGATGGAATGACCATTCACGATTTCATGGCCAAAGTCGCAGCCAAGAATCCGGGACAACCCGAATTCTTGCAAGCAGTAAAAGAAGTTGTCGAAACTGTATGGGAAGTTTACGAAAGTAACCCCCGTTTTGTGAAAGCCAACATCTTGGAACGTATCGTAGAGCCGGAACGCGTAATTATTTTTCGCATACCCTGGCAGGATGACAAGGGTGAAGTGCATGTAAACCGCGGTTACCGCGTGCAGTTCAATAGCGCTATCGGGCCTTACAAGGGCGGATTGCGTTTTCACCCCAGCGTCAATCTTTCGATTTTGAAGTTCCTCGGATTTGAGCAGATCTTCAAAAATAGCCTTACCACTCTGCCTATGGGCGGCGGTAAGGGCGGTTCTGATTTTGACGCCAAGGGCAAGAGCGACGCTGAAATCATGCGTTTCTGCCAGGCCTTCATGGCTGAACTTTTCCGTTATATCGGCCCCGATACGGACGTTCCCGCCGGTGATATCGGTGTGGGCGGACGTGAAATTGGTTACCTCTTTGGCATGTATAAAAAGCTTCGCAATGAATTCACCGGCGTTTTAACCGGCAAAGGCATCAACTGGGGTGGAAGCCTTATCCGTCCCGAAGCCACCGGCTTTGGCGTGGTTTATTTCACCGAAGAAATGCTGAAAACCCAGGGCAAGACCTTCCAGGGACTGCGTGTAGCCCTCTCCGGTTTTGGTAATGTGGCCTGGGGCGCAGCGCAAAAGATCAATGAACTGGGCGGCAAGGTTGTAACCATCTCCGGTCCCGACGGCTATATCCTCGATGAAGAGGGAATCAGCGGCGACAAGGTGCAATACCTGCTGGAGCTGCGTGCTTCCAATAACGACCGTGTTTCCGACTATGCCGACGTGTATCCTAATGCCAAGTTCTTCCCTGGCAAGCGTCCCTGGGAAGTGAAAGTGGATGTGGCCATCCCCTGCGCCACTCAGAACGAACTGGACGAAAACGATGCCAAGACCCTGATGGCGAACGGATGCTTCTGCGTTTGCGAAGCTGCCAATATGCCCAGCACTCCCGAAGCGGTGAATGTGTTCTTGAATCACAAGATCCTCTTTGCTCCCGGAAAGGCTGCCAATGCCGGCGGCGTGGCTACCAGCGGACTGGAAATGACACAGAACTCCATGCGCCTTGGCTGGAACCGCAGCGAAGTGGATGCCCGCTTGCACGACATCATGAAGAATATCCACGAAGCCTGCCGTACCAATGGTAAAGATGCCAGTGGCTATGTAAACTACGTGAAGGGTGCCAATATTGCCGGCTTCCTGAAAGTAGCAAACGCCATGTGCGATCAGGGATTAGTGTAAAATCACCTAAGTCCATTAGATAAAAAAAGCCCGGTGCCTTTTCAGGTGCCGGGTTTTTTTATGGGAGAAAAATAATATCGGAAAATCTGTAAAACTTCTTGACATTATATTGCACCTACACTTTAAGGAGACTTGTATAATATTACAGCTTAAGAGGATTGGATTCATGAAAAAAAGCTTGCTATTCCTGCTGCTGCTGATGGGCATCATTGCTGCCCTGAATGCAGTTCCCCGTGAACTCGTTGTGGTGGAGATCGCCACAGGCACCTGGTGCCAATATTGTCCCGGTGCGGCAATGGGTGCACATGATTTGCTCACTAACGGCCAACCTGTTGCCATTGTGAAGAACCATAATGGCGATAGCTATGCCAACACTTATTCCAATGCAAGAAACTCTTACTATGCCATCACTGGCTATCCTACCGCTCTTTTTGATGGCTTGAACAGACTTGCCGGAGGTTCGGGCACTTCATCCATGTATTCACAATATCTGCCCAGGGTAACTGCCCGCATGGCAGTTCCCTCGCATTACACCCTTTCCGCTTTTGGTGCAGGCCAGAACAATAACTGGACGATCACCGTGAATGTGGCCAAGCCGGAAGATGATACCAATACCAATGTAGTGTTGCATGCGAGCATTACCCAATCTGGAATTCCGCAGAACTGGTTCAACCAAACCACGGTGGAAAACGTAAACCGGCTGATGTCTCCAAATCAAAATGGTACCCCCATTAATCTAGCCACTGGCGAAAGCACCACGGTTACGTTGAATTTCACCACTCAGGCTGCCTGGCCCCTTGACGATCTGGAATTGGTGATCTGGCTGCAAAATACCACCACCAAAGAGATTCTGCAAGGGAAAAAGTACGCGATGAATAACCTGATGCCTACCGAGCCGGTTTCCACAGATCTCTTGCTTTTCCCCGATACTTCGATTAATACCACCAATACTTTGCCCTTAACCCTTGCTAATGCCAATAACATGGTGGTAAGCGGAACCATTACCAGCAGTAATCCCGCTTTTGTGCCCAGCGTAAATAATTTTAGCCTGCAACCCTTCACCCTGCAGGAGATCGAAGTGGATTTCAATCCCACCGCTGCTCAGGTTTATGAAGGTACGCTCACCATCAATAGCAATTTCCCGGATGATCCGGTGATAACGGTTATGATGACAGGTACGGCATTTACCAATACCCCGCCCCTTGTGAATGATGTGGTGATCACCGGCCCTCCCGTGATAGATCAAACCCTTACCGGAATTTATACTTACACCGATCCGGAGGGACACATCGAGGGCAGCTCCCAGATGCAATGGTTCCGCAATAGCGGTGGTACTCCCACTCCGATTAATGGTGCCACGGCAAGCAGCTATCAGATCACCACTGCCGACCTGGGAGCTACGCTAACCTTCCAGATCACCCCTGTGGATCATTACGGCCTTGCAGGCACTACCGTTACCAGTCCTGCCACACCTACAATCATCCCTCTGCCCGCACCGCAGAGCTTTAATGCCGTGTTCCAACTGCCCGAACATGTAGTTTGCACCTGGCAGCGTCCCCAATACTTTGACAGCCGTGCTCTCAGCGGTTACAGGGTGTATCGTAATGGCCTGAATATTCAAACCGTTCCCAATCCGGACATCCTCACTTTCACAGATGCCTATCCTGGCA
>JAGOGT010000098.1 GCA_017996595.1 Candidatus Cloacimonadota bacterium | reverse complement strand
GCCCTATAATATCGGAATTCTATTTGGCTCCAATGCCATTTACACCCTTTCCAATCCTGATGCAGGACGCTTTTGGTGGCCAAGCTATGACCATCCCTGGGATAAAGCTTTGGTAGATTGGCATATCACCATCCGCGAAGACTGGCTTGCCGCTGCCAATGGACTGCGTACTTCGATCACGGATAATGGTAACGGAAAGCGCACTCACCACTGGCATAGCGCTTCGCCTGTGGCTACCTATGTGATCGGCTTTGCGGCAGGGCCCTACACAGAACTGAATAGCATGGCAGGCAATCTCCCCATTCAGAACTTTGTGCAGCCGGCATTGGTGAATAATGCTACGGCTGATTTTGCCAATGTACCGGCGATGATAGACTATTTCTCAGAGCTTTATGGCCCCTATCCCTTCGAGAAATACGGGCACATGACGGTGAATATGGCTACTTATGCAGCGATGGAACATCAAACCATGACCACTTTCGGCACGCAGTATATCGACGGCCAGCAAACCTACGAAAGCATCGTGGCGCACGAACTGACCCATCAATGGTATGGCAATTACCTCACTCCCATCACCATGCGCGAGGTGTGGCTGAAGGAAAGCTTTGCCACCTATTCCGAGATGCTGTGGACGAACCGTAAATCCGGTTGGGAAGCTGCCTGCCAGTATCTGAAGGATGAGATTCAGGATTACTACCTTTCCTGGGAAAACAGCAATGGCCCGCACACCATTTACAATCCCGAATACAATCTCATGTTTGCCCCTCCCACCTACGAGAAATCCGCTTCAGTGCTACATATGCTGCGCCTCAAGATGGGAAATGAGGCCTATTTCAGTTTCATCCGCAGTCTCCTCACCACCTTTCCCAATGGCAATATCCGCACTTCGGAATTTATAGACCTGGCCGAAGCTGCCAGCGGACTGAACCTGAACCAGTTCTTTGAGCAGTGGATATATTCCCCAGGCGTTCCCAATGCCCGCTTAAGCATCTGGAGCGACCAGCAAAACGTGGGAAAGGTTTATGCCAAAAGCATCAGCCCCACCGCCACCACCTTTATGCTGGATATTCCTCTATCCCTGCCCGGATCGGCAGTAGCGGATTCTGTAGTGATCGTGGCAGCGCCTACCTGGAATGAAAATACCTTTGCCATTACCCCTGCGGATGACATCTCCACCCTGCTTATCGATCCCCATCATTGGGTGCTCACCCGTCAATTGGAACGTGCACAACTGCAGCTTATCTCCTGCCTGCCCTATAAATCCGCAGTATCCCTGAAGTGGAATGCCTACGGCGAAGACCTTCCCGTGGTGGGTTATCATGTTTTTCGCAGAGAACTTCCCGACGGCAACTGGCAACAGATCAGCACTGAGCTGATCACCACTCTAAGCTATACGGATCCAGCAGTCAGTAACGGTATGGAATACCAGTACTACGTTTGCGCCATTGATGATGAAGGTTTCTACAGCGAGCCTTCAAGCCCGATGAGTGCCAAGCCGATTAGCTTTCCCTTCGATCTGGGTATGCTGGTAATAGATGAAACCAAAAACGGCAATGGCAGCGCCATTTCCCCCACCAATGTCCAGGTGGATGAATTCTATCATGCCGTGTTAGATAGCCTTCCCTACAGCGAGTGGGGCTTCAGCGAACAAGGTGCTCCCGATCTGGAAACCCTGTCCCACCATCCTCTCATCCTGTGGCATGCGGACGACTTCTCCGAACTGCAGATGCTGAATTCCCTTGATACCATCGGTTCCTATGTGCTAAGCGGCGGCAAGATCATCATCAGCGGCTGGAAGTATCCCAGCATCTTTAGCGAAGGCTTCATCGCTGAGTTTCTGAATGGGGAAGCACCTATTTATCACAATGGTGCGGTGTTGGATTCCCTAACCGCCTCGCCAGTTTGGGGTCTCTATTATCCCACCCTGATCCCCGATCCGGACAAGCTTGCTCCTTCCTGGAACGGCAGACTTCCCATGAGCTACACCTTTTCACCAGCCTCGGGTAATCGGGTGTATGATGCCTGGATGACAGAAGAGAGTGAACCTGAATGGGTATTTGGGGCCATAAAAGTAATATGTGGCAGCTACTTTGGCAAAATGGTGCTGCTTGGTTCCCCCTTGTATTTCATGCAGGAAGAGGGAGTGAGGGGCTTTTTACACAGCATCATTCCCCAGCTCTATCCCGAAATATATGGCCCCATCGAACCGGTTCCTTATAGAATAAATATCTACCCCAATCCCTGTACACCACCATTTAATCTCACTTTACGGCCAACGGAAGGAGTAATTTACAATGCCACTATCTATAACCTGAAGGGACAGCAGGTATTATCTGTAAAGTACCTTCCCACCGGCGATGGCGATGGTTATCCCCCGCTGATCATTCCCAGTAATATGCTGGAAAAGTTGAGCTCAGGAATATATCTTATCAAGATGAGAACATCTAAAGGCACCAAAACCGGCAAGTTTGTGCTGCTGCGCTAAAGAGTTTCATATCATGCTGCTTAGCTGCTACCTGCGGCTTCCGGAACAACGGCATTGCCTGTTTTTATTTGTTTTATGCATCTTACGGCTTAGCTTATCTCCTGTATAATGTGAAATATAATAAAGGTTATCTTGTTCATGGAAGTAATAATAGGTATCGAAGGTGATCATTCCGGGGCTAATTCCCGATGGTCGGTTTTGTGAACATAATCTATAACAACATAATAAAAAAGGAGTTACGATGAAACCATTTCGCTTATTCTTGTTACTGATGGCGCTGGCCGGACTGTTTTTGCTCAGTTCCTGCGGCGGCGATGATGATGACAACAACAACGGCACCCAGTTCAGCGACTGGAACGACTATTGGAACTACGCTCAAGATCGTGAAAGCGTGCTTTTTGCCCATGTCTTCACCGAGAACGTGGCCAAAGATGGATTTATGTACGTGTATCTGTGGGCGGATAAGCTTCCGGATAATGTGAGCGCTTCCGATGAATTTACCATGTCTGTAAACGGCCAACCCCTGCAAATAGTCTTTGAGAATTATGAAGGCTACTACAGCCTCTATTCCTACAGCCTCAGTATCCCTGCCGCAACAAGTTTGGACGTGGAATTCAAACGCAATGGCTCCACACTAATCGACAAGACTATTGCCGTTCCCGCCACTCCGGAATTCACCACCTGGGATGTTACCACTCCGGATGCACCAGCCTCCATGGCCTGGAGCGTAGCCTCTGATTCCGAATATCAAGTTCTGGAGTTCTGGGGCGAATATATGAGTGATGACGATAACGTAACCTATTTCATGGATCCCGCGATTCGTTCCAAAACCATTCCTGCGAATACCCTGGACCTGGCAGGATATAGCTATTGGGATGCCTACATCTCTGCAAACAACCTCGAAGAAGATCAAAATAGCACCCTGATCGCTCAAACCTGGGACGATATCTATTCCGACGAACCTACTTCCAAAGAAGATATCTTAGCTCGCGTGAAAGCCATGCACTTAAGGAAGCTTAATCGTTAGCATTTAATAAGTTAATGGCGTGATGCAGGATTTCATCAGCCAAAGGCTTATTTCCAAGTAATAGAGCTCAAGCGGCTTAAACAGATTGGAATTTATCGATAATCTGTTTAGCCGCTTGAATATTTTATGGGCTACCTGGACTTCAGGCTGTGCATATTAATCAGCATGCTTTTGTAGTCCATGAGGCCATATATGTTCTCTATAAACAATAAGTTATCTCGGCCTCATGAACTCCAATAGCATTATTCAGGTTTATCATAGGCAAGCAGATATATTGGCCTTGTGAACTCCAGTGGCATAGTAAGGGTTTACTGACAGTAGCCTCGTAAGTGATGCTATAGAAACAGTTATCTTGCACTGCCCATGTGATGCCCATGCAAATGCCCGGGGAGCACATGGGCATCACATGCAAACTGAGTAGGGATACAAGTCCCTTTATCTTAAAGAGAGCCTTATATACTCTGCGAAATCCTGCTTTGCGAGGCACGGGGACGTGTCGAATCCCATGATTACGGGAAATTGATCTGGATGTGCTTCACTTCCGGGTATTTTTCCAGGTGTTCATGAATCTCTTCGGCCACGTTATCCCGCCAGCTATCAAAGCTTTGCATATTCATATCGATCAGCACTTCCCCATCTGTAAATCCCACATATTTCACCATCTTCAGGCTTACAATATCTTCTCCCACTTGCGGATAGATGATCTTTTTCAGCTCTTCCACGATGGTATCCTTGCTGAAATTCGGCACTTCCTTCAGGCCATGGGCGATTTCATAATTGGAGATGGCGGTTTGCAGGGTATCTGCGGCCAGCACGCTGCAATGCACTTTCACCGGAGGCAGGCCGTCCAGGGCTTCCATGGCATCGCGCCAGGTGATGGCTTTGGCCTCATCCAGGGTTTTGCCCTTGGCCAGCTCGGTGATAATGGAGGCCGTAGCAATATTGGAAGCACAGCCATAGGACAGGAAACTGACGTCGCTGATGGTTTTATCTTTCTCATCCACTTTCAGATACACGGTTACCTGATCCCCGCAGGCAGGGCTGCCCTCGGTGGCAACGGCATCGGGATTTTCCATCTTACCCACGTTCTTGGGGTGCATAAAATGGTCTAAAACTTTTTGTGAGTATTGCATTTATTTCTCCTTGTGAAGTGCGTTATAAAGCGGGCTGCGGTCTCGAAGCTCTTTTGTGATTCTTTCAAGGGTGTCTACGGTTTCATCCAGTTCCGCCTCAGTAGTATAGCGGCTGAGGGTAAATTTCATGGAGCCATGCGATTGCACGTGGTTTTTGCCCATGGCCATCAGCACATAATTGGCCTTTAATCCCTGGGAAGCACAGGCACTACCAGTGGCAACGGTTATCCCTTTGGCATCCAGCATCATGGTAATCGCTTCGCCTTCGATGTAGGCAATGCTGACATTGATATTATGCACAGCGCGTTTCTCGCCTCGGGGACCATTAAGCTCGATATCCGGAATCCTGGCTTCCAATTCCCTCAGCAGATAATCGCTCAGCTTCCGCAGGTGTTTTGTATTAGCCTCAAAATCTGTAAATGTCAGTTCCACCGCTTTGGCAAAGCCTGCAAGCAGCGCAATATTGATGCCGCCGGTTTGCAGATTATCGATACGTGCCACGCCATGCAGGCTCTGAGCCAGCTTGGTTCCCTGGCGTAAGAATAGCGCACCGCTTCCCTGCGGACCGTGAATTTTGTGCCCGCTGATGGCCATGCTGTCGATAGCCAGGGTCTTCATATCCAGGGGCAGCTTGCCATAGGCCTGGCCTGCATCCACATGGAAATAGATCTTGTGCCCGGCATTTTGCAGCACTTCCGCCAGTTCTGCCAGGGGCTGAATCGTCCCCACCACGTGATTCACCGCGGTGGTCATGAATAAAATCGTATCAGGGCGGATGGCGCTTTTCAGTTCCTC
>JAGOGT010000097.1 GCA_017996595.1 Candidatus Cloacimonadota bacterium | reverse complement strand
GTCTTCGGCTCCGGCTGTAAGGCTGATCAGCAGGTTTTGCGTGGTGAAGAAGGTTTTCTTTATCCAATCCAGTTCTTCGATAATATCCGTCATTCCCTTGTCCATGCTTTCCACCACATAGCAAAGGAAGTGATAATAGCCCAGCCCGTAGGTGATATCTTCCCAGTGGTAGAGCTGCGATAAGGGCTTCAGCATGCGATGGATGGCTACTCCATGCCCGGCATACATGATCCCGCTTTCAGCGCGGGCTTTATATTCCCGGATAAGGATTTTAATCCGCTCCGGATCGGTAAATAGAGGCTTCAGCGCATATTCGGAGGCCAGTTCCATCAGCTCATGAGATTTATCTTTCACCGCTTTGCCGCCAATAATCAGCTTGGGTATGATCTCATCGGGATCCTGGTAGTTATTAAACAAATCCAGATGCAGGTAAATTCCCCCGGTATTGGCATCGATCATGTTGCTGCGCTCTGCATAGCTGTAATTCTGGCTATTAACTCCCTCCACCAATTGCGTATAGAGCCTTATCCAGGGCAGATCAGCCTCTTCGGCGTGTGCCAGATCGAAATAGGCATTCAGATACACGATGCCATTGGTATTTATCTCATGCTTCAGCAGCGTGAATTCTTTCCAAACTTCCTTGATAAGCGGATACTTGCGAGATTTGGGTTCGAGGTCGTCCAGGCTAAGCAGCGGAATCATCTCCAGCTCTTCCTGCTTTTCGGGCTCACTCTGCCAGGCGGCAAGATCCTTGTTCATCTCCAGCAGTTCATTTATCTGCTTTGGTTTCAGCGTCTTTTTATATTCCGCCAGCCTGGCTACGGTTAGCGCATCCTGCCTGGCAATCATTCCGGGTTCGGGAGTATATATTATCACGCTGTGATGCTTGTTACTCAGCATCACTTTTTCGATCAGCTCTTCAAAATACGGTTCGCTAAGCCCTCTGCGCAGTTCTGCCAGAAGCGGTTCAAAGGCCAGTTCCGCGATGGGATCACCACCATGGATCCATAGTCCCATCGTGGAAAAGATATAGTTCAGCCCCTTCGGAAAGCGCTGGGTTTGCGCTTCGCGGAGGATAAATTCCCGCTTATTCAGCACCGCTTCGATGAGTTTTTTGTCGAAGCCTTCATGCACCAGGCGTTTCAGTTCTTTTATGATCAGCTTGATCAGGGCCTCGATATTTTCCTGCTTCATCTGCTTGCACACCAGGCTCATGGTTGGCTGCAGAATATCCCCATCTGAGGTCAGGAACGAATCCGGAGCCAGGCCAGATTCCTGAATCACTTTCTTCAAAGGCGAAGCGGGACTGCTCATCAAAAGCTCGGCCAGAATTGCCATACTCGCGGAAAGATGCTTATCGGTAACCTTGCCATAGGTCCAATTCAGCGCCAGATAATAGGAATTGCTGCTATCTTTGCCCGCTTCGATGGGGTAGGGGATATCCAGCTTTTTCGCTTTGGCAAAGGGCTTTTGCACGGGCATCTCCACTTTGTGCGGGGAGGCCTCAAAGCTGCTGAGATACTCCGCATCGATCACTTTTAACACCTGGTCGATATCCATGTCGCCATATAGCGAAATCTTGCTATTGGAGGGATGGTAATATTTCCGGTGAAAATCCAGGAACTGCTCATAGCTCAGCTCCGGAATGGCTTCCGGATCGCCGCCGCTTTCAAAGCCATAGGGAGTATCCGGAAACTGGGCATGCAGATTGCTGCGCATGATAATGCTCTCCGGAGTGGAAAAAGCACCCTTCATCTCGTTATAAACCACGCCCCGGTATTGAATTTCTGCATCGGCATCATGCAGCTCGTGATGCCAGCCTTCCTGATGGAATATATGCGGCTGATTGTAAATATTGGGGTAAAATACCGCGTCCAGATACACCTTCATCAGGTTCATGAAATCCTTGTCGTTGGTGCTGGCTACGGGATAATTGGTCATATCCGCAGAAGTCATGGCGTTGATAAAGGTATTCATACTGCCTTTCAAAAGCTCCATAAAGGTATTCTTGGAGGGGTAGTTTTTGGAGCCATTCAGCACGCAATGTTCCAGAATATGCGGACAGCCGGTATCATTCTCCGGCACGGTTTTGAAGCCGATCATAAAAACTTTATTGCTATCGGCGCAGGCATAGTGGATCAGTTCCGCATGGCTTCTGGTGTGCAGATAGCGATGCGCAGTAACTTTGATCTCGGCGATCTCACGGGATTCGATGAGTTCGAACCCATGCAGGTTCTGGGATTTCTTCATTTATTCCTCTTAAATCAGTTTATATTCCTTCAGTCCGGCCTTCAGAGCGGCGCGATTGGCTTCCATCAAAGGGCACATGGGGCTGCGGAATTCCAGCTCCAGCTTGCCCATCATGTGCAGCGCTTCCTTGGCAGGAATGGGATTGGTTTCGATAAACATCAGGTCGTTCAGCTTACTTAGCTGCTGATGCTGCCTGGCAGCCAGGGCAATATCCCCTTTCAGGCAGGTGTGAATGTGCTCGCTAACCAGCTTGGGAGCCACATTGGCGGTAACGGAGATGGTGCCCTGTCCGCCGATGGCGATCAGCGGCATATTCAGCGCGTCTTCGCCACTCATCAGGGAAAAGCCTTCAGGCGCGTCGCGAAGGATCTGCGTGGCCTGCACCACGTTGCCGCTGGCTTCCTTCACAGCTACGATATTGGGGCATTCCCTGGCCAGGCGAACCACCGTGGAGGCGGCGATATTCACTCCCGTACGTCCGGGAACATTGTAAATAACTATCGGGATAGCAACTTTGGTAGCTATCTCTTTGAAATATTCATACATCCCATTCTGGGTGGGTTTGATGTAATAAGGCGTGATCACCAGGGCATAATCTGCTCCCAATTGCTTCGCTTTCTCAGTTTGCGCCAGGCTTTGATGCAGATTATTGGTGCCGGTGCCGATCATCACGGGTATCTTACCCCCGATCTTTTGCATGGCAAAACGCAGCAGCGCATCCTTTTCATCGGACGCCAAGCCGGCGGTTTCTGCAGTTGTGCCCAGCAGCACGATCCCATCGGTGCCGTTTTCCAGCTGATACTGCAGCAAACCTTCCAAGGCAATATAATCCACACTGCCATCCTTGAATGGCGTTACCAGCGCGACAAAAGAACCTTGCAGCATTATTTCCTCCTGCTATCTGCCTTTTTCAGGCAAAAATATGGCTTTTGTGCATGATGAAAGGAATCCGCTTTTTAGTCAATATAAATCCGTGGAAAGAGAGACCTGTGGAAGTGAGAGCGCTGCGTGCTGTGAGAGCGAAGCTGTGAGAGCTGTGCTGTGAGAGCGTTGCTGTGAGACTTATGGACACACTTTGCAACGAAATCATTTACGATACTTCGTCTTTTCACCCTTCCACTCACTACTGGCAACTGAAACCTGACACCTGAAACCTGAAACCTAAATATATCTTGACTGCTTTACCATCTGTTATATTACACGACAAATTCACTAATTTGAGTGATGTAATCCAAATAACAAGGAGTTACACGAATGAGAAAAATTCAGCTTACCTTGCTAATCCTCAGCTTACTCAGTATCACTTCTCTGCTTTTTGCCGGAGGTTTTGCCCTCTCCGGAGTCGGATCCCGTGCCACCGCTATGGCTGGTGCCTTCCGGGGTTTGTCCGATGATGCCACTGCCATGTATTGGAATCCCGCGGGCTTGGGATTCATGGAAGGAAATTCCCTCGATGTGGGCGGAACTTTCATTCTTCCTTCCAGCACTTGGGAAGCCGGTGCCATGTATGCCGCCATCCCTGGTTTTGGAACCGGCGAATTTGAAGCCGAAAAGAAGCTTCGCTCCTTCCCCAATGCCTTTCTAACCATGGCTAAGCATCCCAAACTGAAGTATGGTCTGGGTGTTTTTGTCCCTTACGGACTGGGCACCACCTGGGATATCTACAAGCTTCCGCCTGCTCATCCCGTTTATGGTCCGCTTGGCTACGCCGCAGGTTTCCCCGAAGATGAAATGAAAAGCTCCATTGCCATCCTCGATGTGCATCCCAGCGTTGCCTATCAAATCATGCCCAATCTCTCTGCAGGTGCCGGCATCAGCGTATTTTACGGCAGCATCGAGCTGGGCAAAGTGTCGCTTACCAAAACCAGTGCGGCCGATACCCTGAATAACTATATATTCCAGCCCTTCAGTTCCGATATGTCCGGCAGCGGCATCGGCTTTGGTGCCAATCTCGGCATGCTCTTCAAGCCTACTCCCTGTCTGTCTTTGGGACTCACCGGAAAGCTTCCGGCCACCATTTCCATGAAAGGCGATGCCGAAATCTACAGATGGATTCCCACGCCAATGGTTCCGGCTGCCATGCAGGTGGGCGGAAAATCCGATATCGAAACGGACTTGAATCTTCCCGGCGAACTTGGCCTGGGCATTTCCTATAAAGTGAAGCCAAATTGGGCACTGAACCTGGACTATGCCTACACCATGTGGAGCGCCCTGGATGAAGTGGTGATCGAAATGGATGAGCCGATTCCAACCCTGGGGATTACCGAATCCGTAGTTACTTTCAATTGGGAAGATACGCATAGAATCAGCCTCGGCACCGAATACCTGATGAATAATAATGCCTTCCGCGCCGGAATGTATTATGATCAAACTCCCATCCCCAAGGAAACGCAAACTCCCACCCTCTCCGATGTGGGTAATAAAATCAGCGCTAATCTGGGCTATGGCCGCAGCTTTGGCAAATTCAGCTTCGATGTGAATGCCCAATACGTGATGTTCAGCGAAAGAGAAGTGGAAAGCATCAGCCTCGATGCCCAAAACTCCCCCACGAACATGACCGGAACCTATAATTCCAATTCCATCTCCGGTATTATCGGCCTGGGATATCGTTTCTAAGAAAAATAGCAAACATCATACCTTAGATTGCATAGAGGCGGGAAATGCTCCCGCCTTTTTCTCCGTTGGCTCGGACGCCGTTCCGACCAAAGGATGTTCCTGTAATCGTAACAGCGTGCGATTCAACGCTTAACGGACGCCGTTCTGCACTTCATTCTTTATTTCCAGGAGATGACCATGCGATCACCGGGCAATTGCATGGGCATCACATGGGCATCACATGGGCATCTAGTAGTAAAGCTCTATGCAGGATAAACTTAATACCCTATCAATTCTGCCATGTAGTGGCGGTTTCCAAACCGCCAAAGAGTAGAGGCGGTTTCCAAACCGCCAAAGAGTAGAGGCGGTTTCCAAACCGCCAAAGAGTAGAGGCGGTTTCCAAACCGCCAATCAAACCCAGAGTAAAAGAGCAGGTAAGGTGTCAGGTTTCAGCCCTGTCTGCGAGCTGCAACATTAACCACCATCTCCGGTGGATTCATCTGCACTTCTCGCAAAGCAGGAGTCATTTGCGACACTACTATCTTGCTGCTATCTAACAGTTTATGGGAGCAAAGGACTCATGCGGTTATAGCGCTGTAACTGGCTACGCATGAGTCCTTCAGCCCGAATAGAATA
>JAGOGT010000096.1 GCA_017996595.1 Candidatus Cloacimonadota bacterium | reverse complement strand
CCGGAGGTGATGCTACTTTCCAGGGGCGGCCACTAAAACTGGATCCCTACTATATTGCGGAGCGGGAAGTTACGGTTAGCGATTTCCGGGAGTTTACCAGCAATAGCAGCTATTATACAGAGGCTGAACAAGGCGGGGGATCTTTAGTTTTCCCAAAAAGAAGTGCCTGGGCTGAATTCTGGAGCGGTCGAAAAGAGGATTTCAGGAGCAATGCGTCCTGGAGAAATCCTTATATGAATCAAACGGAAAGTCATCCAGTGGTATGCGTATCCTTTGTGGATGCAGTTAATTTCTGTAATTGGCTTAGCACCAAAGAGGGATACAAGCCCTGCTACAGCTTCCATAAGGGGAAAATAAGCTGCAATTGGAAGGCCAATGGTTATCGCCTGCCCACGGAAGCAGAATGGGAATGGGCAGCCGCGGGAGCTTCTGATTATGGATCCTCGCCATCGAAAGCATCGGAATACAAGAAGATCGCGTGGTACAAGGGAAACACCAAATTTAACACAAAACCGGTAATGAAAAAGCGTCCTAATGCCATGGGGCTTTATGATATGATCGGCAATGTTTTTGAGTGGTGTTGGGACAGACATTCGAACGATATTCCAGATAAACTGACAGATAATTATCACGGTCCGATTAGCGGAAATTACAGATGCATTAGGGGAGGTTCGTGGTATACAAGTACGAACAAGCTTGATTACAAAGTGCGCACTCGAAATGGTTGGATTAAAAATAATGATAGCATTGTGTTATCCAGTTCCTCCTTCATTGGCTTCCGTGTGGTGCGTGGCGATAAAGGCTGATTAACTAAAGCCAAAGCCGCATTCAGGACAGCGAGGCAGGCCTTCGCTATCCTGATAGCCGCAATTGGCACATACATGCACAAAGCCTGGGGCTTCGGGCTGGGCTTCTGGAGCAGCGGGGGTATTGATTTTCAGGATAAATGTCTCATCCGCGATCATTATGGTGTCTTCGTTCTTTAGAGTGATTTTGGCCGCAATGCGCACCCCATTTACAAAGGTACCGTTCATTGAGCCCAGATCACAGATACTGAGTGCTTGGGGATTGGTTTCGATGAGGCAGTGTTTGCGGCTGAACTTGCGATCCTGAAAGATATCGCTGCCATAATTCTCCCTTCCTAAAACCAGAGATTGATTTATGGGGAGTTCCAGGATTTTGCCACTAATCATCCCTGCCAGAATTATTGTTGCGGGAGCAGAGGAAGTTTGCAGCAGGTTTTCAGGCCTTAGCTCCACGGGGCGTCCGCAACGGGGGCATTCTGTTTCCAGGGTGTTACCCGAGGTGGGAAGGGGGATTTCACAATCACAAAAGCTGCATTTTGGCATCTTATCTCCAGGTAATTCCTTGGGCTTTGAGGAGCTTGATCAGTTTATCCATTTCGCCTTGGCGGGGGATTCCCGAAAGGTAGGCGGCATGATCATCGGTGATCTGCAGCGAGCAGATTTTATTTGCCTCCAGATCATCAAGCAGAATCTCGCGGCGCTCTTTGATGTTATAGACACATTGGTTGGTGGAACCTTTCAGGCCTTTCGTAGCCATGTTTTCGGGTAAAAAGGGGCCATCTACAAGGAAATCAATCACATCCATAAAGTGCAAATCGGGATGCTTACTTTTCAGCGAGGGTAGATCATAACCGCTGAACACCAGAATGTCAAGCTTGGTATTGGCTTTTAGCATCGAACAGAGAAGCACCAGGGCGTCATATTGATCAAAGGGTTCGCCCCCGCTGATGCTTATTCCAGTGTGCGCTTCCGCCACTTCCAAAATCGCCATATACAGCTCCAGTAGGTCGATCTGCCGCCCTCCTGCAAAATCCCAGCTCTCGGGATTGAGGCAACCCGGACAGTGGATGGAGCAGCCCTGAAACCACAGCGCGATGCGGGTTCCGGGGCCCAGATTATAAACTGGATAGAGGATGTGGCTGATAGTAAGCTTCATTGGTATTCGAGGATGGGCTGTTTGTGCTCATTGATGGTGATGGTGGCGGTAATGGTGCTGTTTTCCCAGGAATCGCGGGTGTATAAATGCTCGGTGAGGCTATTCACGATCATCTTCTCGATGCGGTTATTGATACCGCGTCCACCATCTGCCAGCTTTTCCAGAACGAAGTGGGTACGAAAGGCGGCAATGAATTCTTCGCTGAAGATAAGCTCGCAATTGCATTTCTTCTTGATGTTACGCGAGATGGTTTTCAGCTTCATCTTCACGATATCCGCATCATGGGGAGGACGGATAAAATCGAAGACCACGAAGTTCTCACCAAAACGATTGCGGATTTCGGGGCGGTTCAATTGGGAATTGAAGAAGCGATCGATCTCGGCCTGGATTTTGTCCTTCATCTCCCCGTAAGTGTCGTTCAATTCCTTATTATCGGGGAATTGGGGATGGTAATGCACATTGGGGATGCGCTCATTTCGTTCGTTTAGCTTGAAGATGCCCAGATTGCTGGTGAAGATGATCAGCGATTCGGAAAAATACACGGTATTCCCCTGACTGTCGGTAAGACGGCCATCATCCAGGATCTGCAGAAATTTATCGAATACCTTGGGATGTGCTTTCTCGATTTCATCGAAGAGGATAATGGAGAAGGGGCGCTCCTTTACTCTATTGGTGAGCTGTCCACCCTCTTCATAGCCCACGTATCCGGGAGGAGCACCAATCAGCTTTACGTCCGAATTGCTGTCGTTATACTCGCTCATATCAAAGCGGATGATGGCATCTTCATTATTGAAGATGAGTTCGGCTATGCTCTTGGCCAATTCGGTTTTACCTACACCGGTGGGTCCTGCAAAAAAGAGCACTCCCTTGGGCTTGGATTTCAGCTTATTCTGGTCGATCCCATCCAGCCCCATTTTAGCGCGGCGGATGATTTCCACGGTACGTTTGATGGCCTCATCCTGGCCTTTCACTCTTTTCTTCAGTTCGGTTTCGGCTTGTTCGATCTTGGCTTTTTCCAGCTTTTCCCAGAAGTTCTCTCTGGTGCCATATTTGTATAGATCCACGATCTTCTTTATTTCTGAAAGGGGGAGCTGTTCGCGTAAAGAAATGGCCCGCAGATTCTCTAATTCGCGGTTGCTGAGGCCATCGGTGTAGTCCAGGAAGGTTGCTTCCAGATTGCTATCCGGCGCTTCAGTCACCGGAGTTTGATAAAAAAGCGAGGCCTGAGCCTTGTAATAGAGGCGGCGTTCCTCCTTGTTAGGCTTGGTAACCTCAATGGCGCGGGCAAAGGGATTATTCAGCAATAGCCAGGCGGGGACATCGCTGATGTTATCTAATATCAACACCAGACAATTGCGGAGGTTGTCGCTATTCCGAAAAGGCTTGGTTTCGCCTGCCAGCTTCATCATTTTCATGAAGAGGGGGCGCTCTTTTTCGGAGAGGTGATTGGGCTCGGAGGTTAGGCGGCTGCCAAAGCTGAAAATGCAAGCGCAAAGCTGCTGGTTATTGGCCATTACCATGCGCATCAGATCGATGGCATCGCTTTCCAGGTAATTCTGGGGATTCCTGGCGTCCTCGATACCGATGGCTTTGAGGGCTGTAGCAAAAGGCTGCTTGCCCTGGCGATCCCAGATGGAAAAGCCGTCCACAGCATCGTAGCAGATCACGTAGCTGTATCCCTCGCTGAAGAACAGGTCTTTCAGGTAGCTGTCGCCCAGGCTGTTTTTCAGCAGATATTCCAATTGTTCCGGAGCGGTGGCGGTGTCGATATTTAAGGGGTAATAATAGCAATCGTAGATGTTACCATGAATGAAGAACAGGGATTTCAGGCCCAGAAATCTGTGAAGTTCCTGAGTCCATCGGGGCATCACGCTTATCAAACTGCTACTGATCATTGGTCATCCTTTTTTGTTCATGAGTATGCTGTCTTTGCTTTTCGTGCTGCAGCGCTTCCAGATCCATGGTCTTGCGAATCGCCTCGGGGATGCTGATGACGTGGTTTTCGGAAGCTTCTTTATGAGTGTAATTAAAATTCATGCCATAAGCTTGCAGGTTCTTCATAGCCTGCAAAAAACCCTCGCAAGCGCTGCCCATCTCAGATACTTTACGGCGCAGATCTTCCCGCGATAGCTCCGCTACCTTTTCGGGAACCAGGAAGTTATAGAGGAACTTACCCTTCAGATACTCCACATAGATGTAATTATCCTGATGGGGAACCTTGAAAACAAAGCTGTTCTGGCTATCCTGCAAACCCTTGGCATTGCTCACCACGGTATAATTCAGGTCACCCAGGGCTTTCACCAGTTTCTCTTTGATGTAGCGGCTTTCCTGCTCTTTGGCATATTGTTCCAGCTGCTTTTTGGTATTCTCAGCTTCCAGTGCTTCCCAAGCCTGGCAGAGCTTCATGAAGGTACTCTCGGGGATCAGGTCGTTAGAAATTTCGGCTTGCACCAGCTTTGCCAGTTTGGTGCAGGGATCGTTTTGGGGAAGCCCGGATAGCTTTTGAGCGATCAGGAGCAACTCATTGCGGCGCTCATTGCTTGCCAGAATTCCCTGAAGGGTGCTTTTCAGATGCTTATACGAGGTATCGGTGCAGTAATCGGGAGCATTTTTATAGTATTCCAGCTCACTGTATATCTTGTCCTTGGCGGTGCCCTCGGGAAGTTGATTCAGCAGTTCATTGATTTCGGATAGAATCTGTTGCTGCGCCGGAGTTGCATGTTTTTTTAACCCGCTTTTCCTTATTGTGCTCATATTCAGATCGCTGCAAAACTGGGCATGGATGCTAAACACCTTGTCTTCCTGTTCCTTGAAAAAGCTAAGCAACTTGTCCATCAGTTTGGCTTTACGGCTGTGCAGATCCAAACAAAATTCCGGTAAATCAGCCGTCATGGGAATTTGCTGCAGCCTGTTCTTAACCGCGGTGATATCGGAGATGGTATCTTGCTTTTCCAGATGAGTTTCGATTCCGGCGATCAGATTCTTCAGGTATTCACAGCGGTGATGAAGGCAGGATTGGAGTTCGCTTTGCGTGCTTACCGAATGAATATAGTCTTTCTGGCAGGCTTCACAACGCTGCTTTAGCTCCTTTAGCACTTTCTTCATTTTTTCCAGGGCTTGCTGCTTATCCCGGATGGCATTGCCCAAAGCCCCGCTCTGGCTGAAGGAAAGTTCCGTTTGAGTGGGTAGTTCCACGCTCCTCAAGCATGCCTGAATCTCCACACGCAAGGTTCCCAGGATTGACGATCCCTCATAATGGAACTTACGCTCGGAATCGTGAATGGCAAAGCACTCGATGAAGTGCACCAAGGTTCTAATCTCCGACTGGGTGGAGACAATCGAATTAAGGCCTTGATTATGGATGCGAATATTTACAGTTTTAGGTCCGCTCATTACTCCTCTGCATCATGCTAAGTTAATTGGGACGTGGCTTCAGCTTATCTTGCCCTGGCAATCCTTTCCGCTTCTTTGGCGGCAGCTGTGGCAAAATCATTACCCGAAGAAGCATAGATGATGCCGCGGGAACTATTCACCAGGATATTGGGCTGCTCAGAGCTGTGAATG
>JAGOGT010000095.1:1543-5526 GCA_017996595.1 Candidatus Cloacimonadota bacterium | reverse complement strand
TGTCCATTGCCAGGCGCAACACCCCTCCTAAGTCTTTTTCCATGCGCTGCCCATGTGCTGCCCATGTGTTTGCCCGGGGATCACATGGGCATCGCAAGATAACTGTATATCGAACAGCGGTATGGACACAATGGACACAATGGACGGTATGGACAGCATGCAACGAAATGTAAGAGCTATGTTCCACCCTTCCACTACTGAAACCTGAAACCTGACACCTTACTAGTGTTTCACCCATCCACTACTGAAACCTGAAACCTGTAACCTGAAACCTGTAACCTGACACCTGAAACCTGAAACCTGAAATCTGCCCCCTCAAAAAGATATTGACGGATTTTACCATCTCAGTTCATTTAGCCTCAGAGTGAAGTACATACTCTAAGTGGAGATCAAATGCAGATAAATGGTAAAGAATACCGCTCTGTTTTCTTTGAACAGCAGCGGCTGAAAATGATAGATCAGAACAAGCTTCCGCACGAATTTGCGATTGCCGAATACAGCAATTATCTGGAAGTGGCCACGGCCATCCGGGAAATGACGGTTCGCGGTGCGCCTGCCATCGGTGCTGCAGGTGCCTATGGACTTGCCTTGGCGGCGCTGAATGCTCCGGATAATAAGTTTCGAACCTACCTCCGTTCCGCGCGGGAAGAACTCATTGCCACCCGTCCCACCGCCATCGACCTCAATAATGGGGTTAATTACGTGTATGAAAGCACTTTAAAATTCATTCCTGATTACCCTCATGCCCGAAAAGTAGCGGTGCTGGCTGCCAGGGAATTCGCCAAGAAAAGCGAAGATGAATGCTTTGAACTGAGCAAGATCGGTGAAGCCTTGATCCCGCATGGAGCTAGAATCTTAACCCATTGCAATGCAGGTGCATTGGCTACCGTGGATTGGGGTACGGCCTTGGGCGTGATCCGCATGGCGCACAAAAAGAAAAAGGACATCTTCGTATATGTGGATGAAACCCGCCCCCGCTTCCAGGGTGCGCGTTTAACGGCTTTCGAGCTTCAGCAGGAAGGCATCCCTCATGCCATCATCACCGATAGCGCTGCGGGATTCTACTTCTGGAAAAAGGAAATAGATATCGTGATTACGGGTGCGGACAGGGTCTGCCTGAATGGCGATATTGCTAATAAAATAGGCACTTATGAGAAGGCGATTTTGGCGCATGAACATCATATTCCCTTCTATATCGCCGCGCCAATTACCACCTTCGATTTCAGCTGCAAAGAAGGTGCGGATATCCCTATCGAGATCAGGGACGAGGATGAGATCAAGCGTATCAATGGCAGCTATTTGGCCAATCCGGGATCTCCGGCGCTGAATCCCTCCTTTGATATCACTCCTGCCAGATATATCACCGGCATTATCACTCCCAGGGGAGTCTTTAAGCCCAAGGAAGCCGCGCAGAAGGTGCAGGGATGACCTTTGATCTGATTATCAAGAACGGCACCCTCATCTGTATGGATGAGCCGCGCAGAGTGCTGGAAGCCCACCATCTGGGAATCCTGAACGGTAAAATAGAGGCGATTTTTCCCGCGGGCAGCAGTTCCTATGAGGCCAAAGAGGAACTCGATGCGGATAATTGCCTGGTGCTCCCGGGGCTGATAAACGCCCATTCGCATCTGGCAATGACCTATTTCCGGGGTCTGGCAGACGACCTGCCTCTGGACAAATGGCTGCAGGGTTTCATCTGGCCTTTGGAAGCCAGGCTGATTAAGCCCCAGTTTGTTTATGACGCCACCCTGCATGGTGCCAGCGAGATGATCAGGCATGGCATCAGCACTTCCAATGATATGTATTTTTGCATGAGTTCCATTGCCGATGCCTGTAGTGATGCGGGACTACGGGTGATCATCAGTGAAGCGCTGATAGATCATCAATCCAATGAGGAAGCGGGAACAGAATTGATCGGCAGCAAGATTGCGGAGCTGAGTGCTGAGTACCGGCATAACCCTTTGATAAGCTTTTCTCTGGCCCCGCACTCGATCTATACCTGCTCGTCCCAAACGCTGCAACGCTGTGCAGAAGTGGCCACCAGGCACGATTGGCTGCTGCATATGCACCTTTGTGAAACGGCCTCTGAGGTGGAGAACTGCCATAATGCGCACGGCAAAAATCCGGTGGCCTATCTCCGGGATCTGGGCTTACTGGAAGCAAAAGCGCTCTTTGCACATGGAATCTGGCTGGATGATGAGGAGCTGAGCTTGCTGCAAGGCAGGCAAAACGTGAGCATCGCCATCTGTACCAAGAGCAATTTGAAGCTATCTTCGGGCTTTGCCCCGCTAAAGAAGTACCGGGACAGGGGCATAAAAACTTGCCTGGGAACCGATGGCGTGGCCAGCAATAACAATCTTGACCTGCTATCAGAGCTGTCCCTTACTTCCAAACTGCACAAGGCTTTGAATAACGAACCCACCTTCCTGCCTGCGGAAGAAGCGCTTGCCATGATTACCATCGATGCCGCCAAAGCCCTGGGAAAAGCGCAGGAAATCGGCAGTTTGGAACCCGGTAAGCTGGCCGATATTGCCATTATGAGCCTGGCAGGCATCGAAAGCCAGCCCTGTTACAATCCTTATTCGCACCTGCTTTACGCCGCCAGTAGCAGTGCCATCCGGGATATGATCATCCAGGGTAAAGTGGTGATGCGCGCCAGAAAGCTCACCCAGGTGGATGAAAGCCGCATTGTGGCCACGGCAAAGCAGTATCAAGGCCGCATTATAAAGGAACTGAAACAAGATGAAATCGCTGAAAAATAAGAAAGCCCTGCACGAATACTTCGTTATTCAGAAATATGAGGCCGGAATCGCGCTGAAGGGTACCGAAATCAAGAGTATCCGGGCAGGGATGATAAACTTTAAGGATAGCTTCGCGAAGATCGATAATGGGGAGTGTTGGCTGCACAATCTGCATATCAGCCCCTGGGAGAAGGGAAGCTATTTCAATCACGAAGCCGAGCGTAAACGGAAACTGCTGCTGCATAAAAGCGAGATTAACCGGCTGAAAACCAAGGTGGATGAGCAGGGGATGACCCTGATTCCACTGGAGATATTTATCAATGACCAGGGCAAATGCAAGGTAAGTATCGCGCTGGCTAAGGGCAAGAAGTTCTTCGATAAGCGGGAAAGCCTGCAGCAGAAAGATCTGGAACGGGAACGTGCCCGGGAAGCAAAATGACCATATAAGCGCAGAAAGAGGGAGCGGATGAAGGAAGTAAAAGCCGGATATGACGTTAATAGCAACAGAATTACCTTTTGGCTGAATGGCAAAATGCGGTGCGAAGAGGTTCCTGCCGGGATCAGCACTCTGGATTGGCTGCATCAGCATTTTCAGATGTATGGAACCAAATGCAGCTGCAATGAAGGCGATTGCGGAGCCTGCACGGTGGTTATCGCCTGGCCCTATGAGGGACTGATTGAGTATAAAGCAATCAATTCCTGCCTTTATCCCGCGGCCAAGCTGCATGGAAGGCATCTTATCACCATCGAGGGTATCGGCAGTCCGGACGCGCTTCACCCCATCCAAGCTGCGCTTCTGGAGCATCATGGCACCCAATGCGGATACTGTACGCCGGGTTTTGTGATGAGTATGTTCGCCCTTTTTGCCATGCACCAGAATCCCAATCGCGAAGTGATCATGGCTGCCCTGGAAGGAAACTTGTGCCGTTGCACCGGTTACCAGAGCATTCTGGAGGCCGCAGAGGAGCTTTCCCAAGTGCTTAGCCCCCAGTCTTGCGTTCCAGATTGGTGCCGTAATGTGGAGGCAGAGCTTTATAATTTCAAAGCACCTGCCCAGCTTATTTTGCATCATGCCACGGCTCCACGCTCCGTACATCGCTATCTGATGCCGGAAGATATGAAGAGTCTGCTGGATTACATTGCCGTTGAGCGTGAGGCAGTTTTTATTGCCGGGGGCACAGATATCATGGTGCAGCGTAATATCGCCAAGAAGAAGTTTCCGGTGCTGATCGATCTTTGCCG
>JAGOGT010000095.1:0-1443 GCA_017996595.1 Candidatus Cloacimonadota bacterium | reverse complement strand
AAGCTGCACTTGTGTGGCAAGTCACGTTTCATCGGTGATGAATCCCCTTTGGCAGGGCAGTTATATGCCAGTTTCTTTTTTTCTCCCGTGGCGCATGCCCGGCTGATAAAGCTGGATATCAGCGCTGCGGAAGCCTTTCCGGGTGTGTATAGAGTAATAAGCGCAGCCGATATCCCGGGACCAAACCAGATCGGCCATGTGATCAAGGACGAACCCCTCTTTCCTGTTGAACGCATTATGTATGTGGGACAGCCCCTGACCATGGTGCTGGCGGAAGACATCGAGGTGGCAGAGCATGCCGCAGGGCTTGTCAAGCTGCAATATGAAGAGCTTAGTCCCATTCTGACTGCCGAGGCTGCTGATGCTTTAGGGGAGATGTATGTTCCCGAAAGAAAGATCGAAAGTGGGGATATAAATACTGCCTTAGCTAATGCAGAATACACCCTGGAAGGCATTACCCATAACGCCGGACAGGAGCATTTCTACATGGAAGGACAGCGCTGCCTGGCTATTCCCTTCGAGGGCAGCCGCATCATGCTGCACAGCGCCACGCAGAGCACCATGGAAGTGCAGGAAGTGGTTTCGCACTTGCTTGATATTCCCGCGCATGACGTGGTGGTGGAAGTGCCCCGTTTGGGTGGAGCCTTTGGCGGCAAAGAGCGCGCCGGAACCATTTGGGCTGCGTTTGCTGCGCTGGGAGCCTTTGTAACCAAGCGTCCGGTGCTGGTGAAACTTAGCCGCGACGAGGATATGAAGGTTACCGGAAAGCGCCATCCCTTCAGCAGCAAGTGGAAAGCAGGTTTCGATAACGAGGGCAAGATAACCGCTTTGGATCTGCTGCTATTGGCCAATGGCGGTGCCTATGCCGATCTCAGTGTGGCGATTTTGGAGCGGGCCATGTTTCATGGCGAAAACACCTATCATATCCCCAATGTCCGAATCAGGGGTCATGCCTGCCGCACCAATCTCCCTCCCAATACGGCTTTCCGTGGCTTTGGCGCTCCCCAGGGCATCTTTGTAATCGAAAGCATTATTGAGCAGATCGCACTGAAGCTGCGCAAAGATCCCCTTGAAATCCGCACTTTAAATGCCTATAAAAATGGCGACATCACGCCTTACCGGCAGGAGATAAGCGAAAGCCCCGTGGCCTCAATTTTCCAGCGCTTGGCTGCCAAGGCGGACTATAGCAAGCTAAAAGCCGAAGTTGCCGCATATAACCAACAGCATCAGCATCATAAGCGCGGCCTGGGAATAGTCCCCGTGAAATTCGGCATTTCCTTCACCACGGCGCTGCTGAATCAAGGCTCCGCGCTCATTTGGGTGTATATCGACGGCAGCATCTCCGTAAGCACCGGCGGTGTGGAAATGGGCCAGGAACTAAGCACCAAAGTAGCAGTGGTAGTTTCCCGCGTTTTGGGCGTGCCGGTGGAAATAATCAGGGTG